>CAVEBK010000014.1:0-46833 GCA_963613915.1 uncultured Collinsella sp. | reverse complement strand
GTTCTTTTGCTACTTCTGGATTTTCTTCCATCACTTTACAGAAGATAAAGTTATTTGCGAGAGTTAAATCTTCCCATCGTTCAAAAGCTGGTAATTCAAAATTGTCCATTGTTTTTCTCCTTCTTTCTGCGCTATTCGTGACGCGTTTTTTGAGTACACTATATAAATGTCCTTAAAATTGCATTTTTACACATTTTTTTGAAACCTTTTTTTATTTTTTGTGAAAGCTGGGACAGTTTTGAAACAAAAGACTAAAAAAATGCGCAAGGGATAGTAGCAGACGCGAAGGCAGTTTCAACTGCCGAAGCGGAAGGGCGCAGGCGTGCCATTTGCACGACTGCGGTCTTTGCAGGCGAAAGCCGGAATTGCGGATAGCCCGGCCGGCACTGCGTGCCGTGTGCGCCCGGCTGTTAAAAACACTTTCATTTAACATACTTCCTGCAATTTATTATTATGGTTCTCGTGTCCATTTGTATGGACTGGAGGATTTTATGAAAAAGTTTTGTGCCCTGATTGGCAAATATTTTGGAATTATTGCGATTGCGTTTTTAATTCTTGGATTTGCTGCTCCTCAAGGGTTTACCTGGGTTACCGGCAAGGTTTGCGGTGTTTCTGTTTTGTCCTGCCTGCTTGGCGTTGTTATGTTTGGTATGGGAACAACTTTAAGCGTTAAGGATTTTGTTCTTGTTCTTAAGCGTCCAAAAGATGTTTTTATGGGCGCTGCAGCTCAGTTTTTTGTAATGCCGTTCCTTGCTTTTGTTTTAAGTAGAATTTTCAGGCTTGATCCTGCTCTTACTGCTGGCGTTATTCTTGTTGGTACCTGCCCTGGCGGAACTTCTTCCAATGTTATTACTTACATGAGCAAAGGCGATGTTGCCCTGTCCGTTACTATGACTTCTGTTTCTACAGTTTTGTCTCCGATTCTTACTCCTGCAATTACTTATCTTTTAATTGGAACAAAAATTGCTTTTGATCCGGTTGGAATGTTTCTTTCGATTGTTCAGATTGTAATTGTTCCAATTTGTCTTGGGGTTGCCGTAAAGACATTCCTGCCGAAATTTGCAGAAGTTGCCGTTGATTATCTGCCGGCTGTTTCTTCAATCGCAATTTCTTTAATTATTGGCGGTGTTATTGGTGGAAGCAAGAGCGCAATCATTTCTAATATTGGAATAATTCTTTTGGTTGTAATTTTGCACAACTGTTTAGGTTATGCTTTAGGTTTTGCAATTGCCCGCCTTGTAGGAATGTCATGGAAAAAGGCTGTTGCTCTTTCTATTGAAGTTGGAATGCAGAACTCTGGACTTGCAGTTGGTCTGGCAAAAGCCCACTTTGCTGCAATGCCGGCTGCAACTGTTCCGGGTGCAATCTTTTCTGCCTGGCACAATATTTCCGGTGCAGTCTTAGCCTGGCTTTATGTAAATGTCTTTAATCCAAGATTTGACCCGGACTACAAGGCAGAAAACACAACGGAACAATAAAACACGATTTGGCGCTGGTCAGGGCTATCTAAAACTTTCCGAGTTTGATTTTAGCTGCCAGTTCTTTTGCTATTTCGTCTTTCTGTTTTTTAGACAGATCTGCTTCCCGGCTTAAGCCTGCTAAAGGCGCGTTTGTTGCTGCAAGCCAGTAGCGGACATCGTCTGCCTGACGGTCTGGAGTTTTACAATGCGAAAGAACTGGTGCAAGCCCGGTGGCACGGCTCAGTTTTTCCTGTCCCTGCACGGAAGAAAGAAAAGCCGCTAGCTGCGTAAGGCGTGAATTTTTTTCCATTGGAACAGCGTAAATTACTGGTGCCGTAAAAGCCCTTGAACCAGGTTCAGTTTCGGATGGAAGATATATTGAAGAAAAGTTTCGTATTGTGTTTGATTCAACTGCGCGGTGATCGCTGAGCGACATAAAAACTGCATAGGAAAGGCGTGCATTCATAAATGCATTAATGTCTTTTTGAGTAAAGTTAAAACAGTCGCGGTTTAAAAATCCGTTTTTGTACCAGTCAGAAATCTGCTTTGCAGAAGTGTAAAGAGGTGAGTTGTAGCTTGAACAAAGCTGGTCTGCAAGTTCAGCTGCCTTTAATTTTCCTTCAGAATAAGAAACCATAAGTTCGGCTGCTTTTTTATATTCGCCTGTTCCGTCAAAGGCTTCTGTAAGTGCGCCTAAAAGGTCTAATAGTGTTGTTGAATCTGCGCCTGCAAAAATGAGCGGATATTCAAGATTGCGTTTTTCTTTTTTCAGGAATATTTCAAGGTCAGTCCATGTTGCAAGAGAGTTCATTCCGGAATTTTTAAAAGCATTAAGGTAAATTGAAAGTTCAAAATTTCCGGCCAAAACAGGAAGAGCCTTTACGAGAGAGCCGTCGTCGTTTAAATATGCTGACGTTTTCATGGAAGTTGTCATTTCGTTCAATAACTGCGGGGCAAATCCTGCTTTTTTTGAGGAAGAATTCTTTGACGTTTTTACGCCTGCTCCGCCTGTTGTAAAAAGAAGGTCTGCTTTTTTTAAGGAAAGCGGCTGTTTTTTTAGTGCTTTTGAATTTTCAAGATTAAAAAACTTAACTTTAATTTTGTTTTCTTTTGCCCAGTCTTCTATGCACGTTTGAATTGATTTTTGTGAATTTTCTTCAATTCCATAAAAAGCAATCGAAGTTGAACTTTTTGTGCGTAGTAAAAGAAAAGTAAAACAGAGTGCAAAAACTGCAGCTACACAAATTCCACAAATTAAAATAAGTTTTTTGTTTTTCATAAAATCCGCCGTGTTTAAAATTTGAAGTTAAGGTTAAATAATCTGTTTTATTTTCGGTACAAACAGGGCAGTTCTAAAATAAAAAATTGTGCGCTTTGTATAAAAATTCATTCTAAAAAACTAAAAAACTTCACTTTTTTGCCGATACTTTTGATATGCGTGCATATCCTTTTTTGATTGGTTCTATTTTTTTATTAACATCCTGCGTGGCTTCTTCTCAATCTGCAAAATCAATTTATAAATTGCCACAGACTCAGACACAGACTGTCGAAACTGCAGCAGCCGGCGGAGTAATTGCAGGAGCTTCCAGCGGACTTTACCGTTTAACGGCTTCAAAAACAGCAGTTCCGCTCTGGACAGAAGGCAGCGTAAAAAAAATTATCCGCGTAAAACAGGAACAAAGTGCGCTCAGTGCAGCACAGAACGCTTTGGCAGCAGACGTTGAATCAGACGCTGAAACACAGGGCGACAGCCAGAAAACTGATTTTTCTTTGAGCCGCTGGTATTTTTTAACCAGTAAAGGAATTTTAACTTCGACCGACCTTAAAACTTTTGAATACCGCAACAACGGACTTTCTTTCTTAAAAATGAAGGAAATTAATCTTGATCAGGTTAGTTTTTCGGACAAGGTTGCTCAGCTAAAAGATCTTGAAGTTCATCCTCAAAATCCGCAAATCCTGGTTACTGCAACAAAGGACAATGTTTTTATAACTTATGACGGAGGACTCAGCTGGAAGAATCTTGGTTCAATGAGCTCTTCAACTTCCGGAATTAAGGCTGTAGCGGTCTGTACAATAGACGACACTCTCGTAGTTTTTGAAGCTCACCCGATTTTTGGTTTTTCCTATATTCTTCCTCAGGCAGCAAAACCTGTGTGGAGAGACTGTAACGGCGGTTTTGAAAACATGAAGGGCCAGACATATCCTGACGAAATTGCAGACATCTGCCCTGTAGTTACAGAAAATGCAGACGGAACAAAAAGCACAACGGTTTATGTAAGCCAGACTTTCCTGCCACGTCTGTATAAATTCAACTGGCAGACAAAACGCGGAGAACTTTTATACAGCGGAAAAGAACCTGTAGACACAATCGACGGACTTTTCTGGAACGGAAGCGAACTTTTATTCACCCGCCCGGGTGAAATTGCAGGCTTTGATCCGGCAGTAAATTCCCTTGGAAAAATTCCTCAGAGCTATTACACATTTAAAGATTATTTTAACGCTCTTGCTCCAAACGACACCCTGTACAGTGCATGGATTTCCGGGGAAAAAACTCTTGAAGAAGGAATTTCCCTGAGTGAACTGTGGCTTTTACGCCCTGAACTTTGCACAAACGCCTATGCTTCAAAAGCTTTGAACAGAAAATCAATTTACTGTCCTGCAAACCACGTAACAAGTCAGGCAGGAATAGACAAATACAAAAAAATAATCCTGGACAATAAACTAGACAGCCTTGTAATCGACATGAAAGACGACTACGGACTTTTAAGGTACGATGCAAAAGATCCTGTTGTTGTAGAAAAAGGCTATATTTCGCGCTACCACATTGATTTAGCTCATTTTGTTTCAGAAATGAAAAAAGACAATATCTACCTTATTGCACGCATCGTTGTTTTTAAAGACAAGAATTTAAGCCAGTACGCAGGCGGAAAATACGCTGTCTGGGATCGTGCTAACAACAAAGCCTGGGTCGGAACCCGCGGAATGGAAGACATTACCGACGAAAACGGCAACGTAACAGGGCAGAAAATGGCTTATTACGACGAAAACTGGGTAGATCCCTATTCTCCGGATGTCTGGGATTACAACGTTCGCATTGCAAAAGAGCTGATTGCAGGCGGATTTGACGAAATTCAATTTGACTACATCCGCTTTCCGACAGACGGACGCAATATGGCAAATGCTGTGTTCAGATGGAAGGATAAAGGAATGGACAAGGAATCGGCCCTTCTTTCTTATCTTGCCTATGCAAGAAAAAACATTGACGCACCGATTGGAATCGACATTTACGGGGCAAACGGCTGGTACCGCTCCGGCACAAGAACAGGTCAGGACGTTGAACAGCTTTCAGAATATGTTGATGTAATCTGCCCGATGTTCTATCCAAGCCATTTTGAACAGAACTTCCTCGACTACGCTCCTTATCCAGACCGCCCGTATAGAATTTATTACTACGGCACCTACCGCAACACTGTAATCGGCCGTAATAAAATAATAATCAGACCGTGGGTTCAGGCATTTTATTTAAATGTCCGCTATGACCGCCAGTGGTACGGAAAAGACTATGTGCAGAAGCAGATTTACGGAGTTCGCGACAGCGTTAACAGAGGATACATGTACTGGAACAACATCGGCCGCTACGACGACATTTCGCCGGACGTTGCTTCTAGTGCATATCCTGGAACGGCTTACGAAGCTTCCAGCGAATACAGAAAACCGGCACTTGGAAGCGGAAACCTCCTTTATCCGGCAGAACTTCCGCCAGCTGCAGAAACCTTAAAAACTCTAAATGGTGAACACAGTTCAACTTTTCTGATGGACAGCGTGCGCAAAGGTGAATTTGTTGAACAGACTCAGCAGAAAAAAGGAAGTTTTCCCTCAATTTCTGACATAAAAAAACTCTGGCAGGCATACGAAAGTGACAAACACGAAATATAACCCAGACGACCCGATTGCAGCAATTGCAACAGCCCTTGCGCCGGCCGCTCTTGGAATTGTCCGCGTCAGCGGAAAAGAAAGCATTACTCTTGTTTCAAAGATTTTTTCAAGACCTGAGGCTTTGTTAGATGCACAGGGAAATTCAATCGTTTACGGCTGGATTGTTGACGGAGAAGAACCGCAGAAATCAAAAATTGACGAAGTTTTAGTTTCTGTCTTTCGTTCTCCAAAAAGTTTTACCGGCGAAGACATGTGCGAAATTTCGTGCCACGGTGGAGTTTCCGTTGTAAATGCAGTTTTTCAGACCCTGTTAAAAAACGGATTCAGGCAGGCAGAAAAGGGTGAATTTACTTTCCGCGCTTACATAAACGGCAAGGCAGATTTAACAAAGGCAGAAGCAGTCCGCGAAATTATAGATTCAAAAACTACAGAAAGCCGGAGTCACGCCGCAGACCGCTTAAGCGGTTCACTTTTTAAAGAAATTGATTCAATAAAAAAGCTGATAACAGATACTCTTGCAGCAATCGAAGTTGACATTGAATATCCGGAAGACGAAGAAACAATCGCCGACAGTTTTGAACCTGCCGACTTAGAAAACGCACGTTTAAGGTTAAGCGAGCTTGTTTCTTCATGGAAAAGCGAAAAAATTTATCAGGACGGAGCAAAAATCGTTCTTGCAGGAAAAACCAATGCAGGAAAATCTTCTCTCTTTAATGCACTTTTAAAAGAAGACCGTTCAATCGTAAGCGACATAGAAGGCACAACCCGCGACTGGATCGAAAGCTGGGTAAGTTTTGACGGAATTCCAGCCCGCCTTTTTGACACAGCCGGATTGCGTAAGACAAGCGACGTAATCGAAGCAAAAGGCGTTGAACTTACACAGGAACTTGCTTCGAGCGCAGACCTGGTTTTGTATCTTGTTGACAGTTCAAAAGGAATAACAGACGAAGACAAAGACTTTTTGTCAAAAAATAAAACAATTCCGCAGATTCTCGTTTTAAATAAAACAGACCTTGCTCAAGGTAATATTGAAGAATCTGTTCCAGAAACAATGCAGGAGTTTACAGTAAAAATTTCTGCAAAAAAAAGTGAAGGAATCGGCGCACTCACAGCCCTTGTTAAAAAAATTATTCTGAAAGATACAGCTCAGGGCAGCGAAAAAACAGGGCTAGGATCACAGCGCCAGAAAGAATGTGTAATTCAGGCACTTGAGAGGGTTGAACATGCACTTGAAATTGCCCGTGACGAAACTTACGGACTTGATGCAGTCGTTCAGGATTTAGAGGACAGCCTCGACAGCCTTGGAGAAGTTACGGGGGAAGTTACTCCGGACGATGTTCTGGGTTCTATTTTTGCACATTTTTGTGTCGGAAAGTAGAAGTTTTATAATCTGGGCGGGTCCTTCGGACCGTGCTATCCGGGGTTCCGGCGTCTTACGCGCCTTCAGTGCTGCGCACCCGCTTCGCGGCCCCTACTATCACTCCCGCGACAGACGGAGGTTGAGCCTGGTGTCCGAAGGCACAAGCGAAGCGCAGTAACTACCGGCAAAGACCGTTTTTGTCTTTGATTGCCTGTACGCATTCAAAGTTGGTTTGACGCTGACTTATGCACAGTGATAAAATGGATTTCGTTATTTATCGAAGAGGATTTTACATGGGTAAATCTAAAATAAAATTGTTCAAAACCCTGGCTGCGTTCAGTGTGTTTGCGTTTTGCTCTGGTCCTGCATTTTCGCAGGAATCACTTGATGTAGTTTATACACAGCTGGATCTGGCTTTTGTAGAACAGTCATCAGCAAATGTTTCTAAGATTCTGGAAAAATATGTCGCTTCAAAAGATTATTCACTTTACGAGTCTTATACTTTAAAAAAAGTGCGTCAGGCAGTTATCGAAGACAGACTTGATTTTGCGCGTGACGCAACCCTTGCTGTAATCGACAACAATCTTGAAAATTTTGATGCGGTAGATCTTTATTCCTACATTGACAGGGCAATCTTAAACGAAGAAGCAGCCCGCCAGGCAGAAGAAAACCGCCTGCGCCTGGAAAGCGAACGCCTTGCAATCCTTAACGAAAAGGCAAAGACAAGAATTTCAAAATCCGACACTTATTCAAACATAAGCACTGCTTCCGGTTCTTCCGTTTATCTGAGTCAGGAAAAATCATTTTCGCACACAGACTGGAATGTTTCTGTCGGAATTGCAGATTTTCTTTACCAGAGCGTTACAAAGCCTGAAAATTATTCAAGCTTAAAATACGGGCTTTCCTTTAATTTTGACCTTTTTTACAATTCAGAAGATTATATTACCGGTGGCGAAATTTTTGCAGATTTTGCAATGCTGACTATTGGAGACGGCGAGCAGGAAATTCTTTCGAGTGCAAAACTTGTTCCTATGATGGCTTTTTCTTCCATCGGCAAAAATCTTTTCTTTAGAGTTGGATTTGCGGCCTTTGGTTTAAGCGCAACAACAGACGTAGAAACAGGCTCTGTAGAAAACTTCTTTACTCCTGTTTTTGGGCTTGGACTTTTTAACCTTGGTAAACAGAACGTAAATTTTAATATTTATTATGACTATTATTTGGGTCATCTTGCTTACGATTCTTTAACTTCTGCAATGGAAGCTGGAGCTTCGGTAACACTGCCAGTTGCAACAAACGACAGAACAAAAATCGGTTTAAAACTTGGTCTTGTTGATACCTTATTTATAAAAGACGAAGGCATGGACAACCGGGCAAAAGGAATTCTTTCTATTGGAGTCGGAAATGTTAAAAACTAAAAAATTATTCTTAATGATAGCAGTAATCTGTCTTTCTGTTGCTGGCCTTTATGCTCAGTCTGGAACGGCAGGCCTTACCCAGCGTTATCTGGAAAAGGCAAACACTTTTTACGAAAATGCTGAATATTCAGAAGCCTACAAAACAGTAAATGCAGTCCTTAAACTGAACGAATCAACCGGAATTCCTGCAAATGCAGCCCTGATTGCAACACAGATTTATTCAAAAATGCTCGATCAGGTAAAAGAAAACCGCGATTATGCAAAATTCAGCGAAATTACGGCTAACCTCGAAAAATATCCTGTAATTGCAGATTCTTCGACACAGCAGAAAGTAAAGGCAATTTATGCCCAGCAGGAAGCAGAACTCGAAGCAAAAAGAGAAGCTGCTGCAAAGGCTGAACGCGAAGAACAGCAGGCTCTTTATCAGTCTCAGTTAGAAGAACAGCGCAAAAATCAGAATACCTTTATGGAAGCAATGCAGAAGAACAACGAAACAATGCTTAAAAGCAACGAAAGCGTAATGAATTCGATTGTTGAAGTAAGCGAAAAAATGTCCGAAGCAACCCAGCAGAGTGCAAAATCCAACCACATGGTTTTAGTTGCAGTTTTAATCGTCTGCTTTGTAATTATTCTTATTTTTGTAATCATTATTCTTGTAATCAGAGTTGCTGCAAAGGCAAGCGTAAGACAGTCAATGCAGTTTGAAGAAACATTAAAGCTTGTTCAGGGAATGACACAGCAGAACAGTCAGATTCTGCTTGGAAACATTACTCAGCTTCAGGGGCTCGGTGGTCCGGGCCTTCGTTCTGCCGGCAGCAGCCGCTGGGGGGTTGATGCCCTTCCTGCTCCGGAAATGACAGATGAAGAAAAAGATGAATTAAAGGTTCTTGCCGTTAAGTGTGAAGAACTTGGTGCAAAGATTGATGCCGTTACCCGCAGAAAGAACAATTCAAAGAATATAAGCGAAATGGTTTATAAACTTTCCATGGCACTCGGCTTAAACCAGAATACTTCCATGCTCTATTTCTGTGCAGCAATGGTTTACGATGCAGGATTCCTTTCTGTGCCGGAAGAAATCCTTGAATCTACTTCCATTACAGAAGAACAGCGCGAAGTTATTAAGCAGCATGTTTTAAATGGCGGTGAACATTTAGACTTTGTTCCTGAAAAATATAAAAAGATTTTTGAAGATGCTTCTCATTCACACCACGAAAATGAAGACGGTTCAGGTTATCCGGAAGGATTGAGCAGAAACGAAATTCCGCAGATTGCAAAAATTATCCACGTAGTAGAAAGCTACAATTCTTTAATCAGCCGCAGAAATTACAGACAGATTAAAGACAAGGAAAGTGCAATCGAAGAACTGCATCAGCATTCAGACATGTACGACCAGGACGTAGTTTCTGCCCTGGATTCTATTGTCTAATAGAGCGTGCTTTGCGCGACGGCACCTGTCATCCACGGTACGCATTAAAAAATACTTCCTAAATAACTGTATTTTAGATAAAATCGAGTCATTGCGCTTGCAATGGTTTTTTTTATTGGAGGAATTTTATGTGTGGAATTGTTGGTTATGTCGGTGCAAAGAATGCGGCACCTGTTCTTATAAATTGTCTCAGAAAACTTGAATACCGCGGATACGATTCTTCCGGAATTGCTGTTTTGTCGCAGGACAGTGATGAAATTTTAGTCAGAAAGGCAAAGGGCGCAATTAAATTTCTTGTTGAAAAAATTACCGGCGAAGTCGTAAAAAAAGCCCGGGGCGAAAGCGACGAAGAATTTGAAAAAACTTACGGTGAATTGATTCAAAAATGCAGCGAAAGCGTAAAAGGAAATCTTGGAATCGGACACACACGCTGGGCAACTCACGGAGAACCGAGCGACTTAAACGCTCATCCGCACACAAATGTAAGCGGAACGATTGCCGTTGTCCATAATGGAATCATCGAAAATTATGCAAAATTAAAATCGTGGCTGCAGAGTCAGGGCGTTGTTTTTAAGAGCCAGACAGATACAGAAGTTTTAGCTCACCTTATAAATTATTATTACGAAGAAAAAAAAGATATTTTTTACGCAGTTCAGCAGACTTTAAAAAAACTTGAAGGAAGCTACGCTCTTGGCGTTGTCTGCAAGGATTACCCGGACAGAATTATTGCTGCAAGAAAAGAATGTCCTCTGATTGTTGGCGTTGGCAATGGCGAAAACTTTATTGCAAGCGATGTTCCTGCTGTTCTGGAACACACCCGCGAAGTTTACTATCTTGAACAGAAAGAAGTTGCAGTTTTGTACAGCGACCATGTTGATCTTTACAACGAAGACGGTGAAAAGGTTGTACGTTCTCCTTCTCATGTTGAATGGGATATGGCAGCCGCAGAAAAAGACGGTTATGCACACTTTATGCTTAAAGAAATCCACGAACAGCCGAAAGCATTTACTGACACACTCCGCCCGCGCCTTGTAATGGAAGGCAATCTGCCGGTTGATATTAATTTTGAAGAAATTGATTTTGGCGGAAACTGGAAAACTGCAGGAAGAATCGTTATTACTGCCTGCGGAACTGCTTCGTATGCAGGAATGGTTGGCCGCTATGCATTTGAAAAATTTGCAAGGATCCCAGTTGTGGTTGATGCAGCTTCTGAATTCCGCTACAGAAATCCGATTTTGCGCAAAGACGACATTTTCATTGTAATAAGCCAGTCCGGCGAAACTGCCGACACACTCGAAGCTCTGCGCATTGCAAAGCGCGCTGGGGCAAAGGTAATTGCAATTACTAACAGTGTAGGTTCGAGCGTAAGCCGCGAAGCAGATAACGTAATTTATACCTGGGCAGGCCCTGAAATTGCAGTTGCTTCTACAAAAGCATACACAACGCAGCTTATGTGTCTTTATATGCTTGCCTTAAAACTCGGCAAAATCCGCGGAACTATTGCAGATAACGAATATCTGTCCTTATTAAAGGAAATTCAGCTTGTTCCTTCTAAAGCAGAAGAACTGATTAAAAAAGAAAGTGAAATTCAGAAAATTGCTTCCCTGCAGTTTAACAAGACAAAGATTTTTTACATTGGACGCCTGTTTGACAGTGCTTCTTCACTTGAATGTGCTTTAAAACTTAAGGAAGTAAGCTACATGCACAGCGAAGCTTTTGCTGCCGGTGAATTAAAGCACGGACCGATCGCCCTTGTAGACAGTCAGACTTTAGTTGTTGCTCTTGCGACAGAACCAGCACTTTATCAGAAAATTGCTTCTAATATTCTGGAAGTAAAGGCGCGCGGTGCAAGTACAATGGTTATTACCCAGGATGAAGGCAGGGCTTTTGCAGAATGTGCAGATTCAATCATAAAACTGCCGGAACTCGAAAGCGATTTTGAATCAATGCTTTCTGTAATTCCAGCCCAGCTTTTTGCATATTACTGTGCAATCTTAAAGGGCTTAGATCCGGACAAACCAAGAAACCTTGCAAAGAGTGTAACCGTGGAATAAAAATGACATCCTGTCATTTTTATTCCTGCGAGAATTGTTTTCAAAAAGCAAAGGCTTTTTGAAAATTCTCGCCTGTCCTGGTGCCACCATCCGTGGTGGCGATGGGAGAGACGATTTTGATTTAGCAAAAAAGGGTGGAATAATAAATGCGTATTTTATGTTTAGGCGACAGCATAATGCAGTACAACGACTGGACTTCTTATCCGCAGACTGGCTGGGTTCAGCTGTTAGACAGATTTTTTAATTCTGGTGTTCAGATTTTAAATTTTGCACGGAACGGACGCAGTTCAAAAAGTTTTATTGCAGAAGGTCGTTTTGAAAACGTGTTAAAGGAAGCAAAAGAAGGCGACTTTGCCTTAATTCAATTTGCACATAACGACGAAAAAGCAAATGACCCGAGCCGTTATACAGAGCCTGGCCAAAACGGAGAATTCCGCAAAAACCTTGAATTTATGGCTGGTGAACTTTTAAAAAAGGGCGTTAAACCGGTTCTGCTTACTCCGGTTGTGCGCCGCAAGTTTGACGAAAATAAAAAAATTAAAAACAGCCACGGAGAATATCCTGCAGCAATAAAAGAAACAGCAGAAAAACTGAATCTTCCGTGCATAGATCTTACAGCTCTTACGGCCTCTTATTTTGAAGGTCTAGGAGAAGAAAAAAGCCGCAGTTACTTTATGAACTTTGACAGCGGACTTTACGAAAACTTTGCAGAGGGCAAAAGCGACGACAGCCATTTGCGCCCCGACGGAGCATACGCAGTCTGCCACATCTTTATTGGTGCAGTTTTAAGACACAGGGATGAATGCAGGACATTAGCAGAACTTTCTGGCTTTATCTGCACAAAAGGAATTTACAGCGATAAAGAAATTGACGACGAAAAACTGTTCTGGTAGGGAGAGAAAAATAAAAAAAAGTTAAGTTAGTGCGACCGTTTTGAAACTGCTGCAGATTGTTTTGTCTGTGGCAATTTTTTTTGTCTAGTTTTAGAGACTGGTGCACTGGAGAGAAAATTAGCCCCGAAAAAATGTAAAACCTGAAAATTATGGAACGTTTTATGAAAGTGCCACTTTTGAGCAGGATTTTTTAATTCAAAACGAAATGAATATTGTTCCAATTGAAGTTAAGGCACAGACAAATGTCCGTTCTCAAAGTTTAAAATCTTTTTATGATAAGTACAAACCGCCGGTTTCTGTAAGATTTTCACTTTTGCCTTATTGCAATCAGGGCTGGATGGTGAATATTCCGCTTTATGCTGTGTGCACTCTGAAGGGCTTTTTCGGGTAATTGACCGGAATAATCTTTTTTTGTTATAATAGCCGGCGTATCAGGTCATAAGCCTCTGCAACCAGGGCCATTAGCTAAGCTGGTTGTAGCGCCGGCCTTATAAGCCGGGTCTTACCCAAGTTCAAGTCTTGGATGGCCCAAAAATTGCCCGACTTGTCGGGCAATTTTTATTTTAAATAGATATGTGCGTTACGGATGCCTGTCTGCTGCTTTGCGTTAGGGATGCTTGCCTGCCGCTTTTAGCGTCAGGCTGAGAGTTTGCGTTGCAAACTCTTTATTTATATGTGCGCAAAATGCGCACGCCCTAACGCTGGTGCGTTAGGGATGCCTGCCTGCCGCTTTTAGCGTCAGGCTGAGAGTTTGCGTTGCAAACTCTTTATTTATATGTGCGCAAAATGCGCACGCCCTAACGCTGGTGCGTTAGGGATAGGAATGGCGCCGGAGGCGTTGTACGACATCCTGTCGTACAACAAATTGCCTTGCAATTTGTGCGGGTCTATTGTCTTTAGTGCCGTCCGTGGCACCATTTTACCGTGTAAAAACAAAGTACAATGGAGCCGAAAGGCGGAACCATGGATAGCCCGACGGCGCGCGCAGTGCGCCGGAACGCCCGTATGATTATTTTTGTTAGGATTTATTATGAAAAAATTTAAAATTGCACTTTCTGTATGTTTACTTGGAATGATCTGCTCTCTTTTACCGGCAGAAAATTATTTAGCTTTTGAACAGAGTTCTGCTGATTCAGAGATTGTTTTTGATGCAGACCGTCTTTCTTCTGACGAAAATTCTTTTTTTGGCGGATGGACCGGCGACTGGAATACCCGCAAACATCCTTTTGTTGCCCTGAGCGGCGCTCTTGGGTTTAACACTCTTCTTGCTACATGGAACCGTTATATGATTGGTTCGGGCTGGGCAAAAACCGGCTGGGGTGAATGGGATCATTTCTGGGAACGTGAACTTGCCTGGGATCGCGACTGGTACTGGACAAACTTCTTTTTACATCCGTATCAGGGTGCCCAGTATTATATGGCTTCTCGCGGTTCAAATATGAATCAGCTTGAATCCTTTGCAATTACCTTCCTTGGCTCTTATACCTGGGAATATCTTTGCGAAACTAATGCTCCTTCTAAAAATGACATGGTGTTTACTTCTGTAGGTTCTTTTGCCGTTGGCGAAATGTTCTATCGTTTAAGTGAAGAAGCTGAAGAAATTCATGAACTTTTAGGCATTGCTGTAAATCCTCAGAAACTGTGGACTCAGTATGTCTGGCGCATAAAGCCTGAAAAACATACCGGAAACATTCACGCCCTTTCGCTTGGAGTTGATGTTGGTAATGTTAATGCAGGAGTTCATTTGAACGGATACGACAAAGGTCAGTATGCTGAGCACGAAGTTTATCCTGTTTTTGAAATGCTGGAATTTAACGTAACTTACAACGATCCGTACAGACTGGACTCAAACAGACCGTATGATCAGTTTAATCTCGAAGTTCAGGCTGGAATCGGTAAGGGCTCTGGAGAAAAAGGTTACTGTGCTTACGACAGCATAGACGAAAAACTTTTTTACGACCTGCGCATTTTGTCTGAAGGAATGTTCATGGGACGCGAGCTGCACCTTTCAGAAAACGTTGACACATCTGCTGGTCCTGTAATGATTTACGATTTTGACTGGCATTCGTTCTACATGCTTTCTTCTCTTGCTCCGGGCTTTGCGTTTAAGCAGCGTTTTAACGGTCAGGAAAGTTCTTTTGAATATCAGGCAATGCTTGCAGGAATTTTACTCGGCAATACTGAATTTTATTATTATCACCGTGAACTTATTGACGAGCCGCAGTCGGTAAGCTGTGGTTACAACGAAACTGTTGGTGCACAGACGGTTTTAAAATTCAAATATAAAAAAGATAACGGATTTGCCTGCGGTGTAGATTTCCGCGGTTATGCAATGTACGATTTTAAAGATCAGCTGCAGAAGCTTGACCTTTTTAGCACTGGCTGGGAATATATCGGACTTTTGTCGGCAAGTGTTGAAATTCCGGTTTCTAAAATCGTGCGTGTCGGTTTTAGAGATGAAGTATTCGGAAAATTTACAAGATATAATGATGAAAATACAAACGATTTGCGCTATATTGTAAACACAGCAAGGGTTTTTGCAAAACTTCAATTAAAGTAAAACA
Source organism: uncultured Collinsella sp. (assembly GCA_963613915.1). GTDB lineage: Bacteria > Spirochaetota > Spirochaetia > Treponematales > Treponemataceae > Treponema_D. Next base: position 31,725 of record CAVEBK010000014.1, on the reverse strand, counting down.
ACAGATAAATGATGAGTTTTTTCTAAAAAGACAAATAGCCGTAGCCGAGGTTCTGACCCAAACGCATTCTGAGCGTAGCGAAGCATGCGGCTTGGGGGCAGGTTCTCGGTGAGAGGCTATTTGATTATTTTTGATAACCACTGACATTTAATCTGTTTTGCCCTGCTGCTGGAATAAAAATATGAAATTTGTCAGTACGAGAAACGCAGAAAATATTGTTGATTTTGAAAAGGCTGTTCTGGACTGCATTCCCTGCGACGGCGGCCTTTATGTACCGGAAATTGCTGCAGACCTGCGGCGGTGGATTTTGTATGCAGACACAGATACATCATTTGCAAACATGGCAGGAACTTTAACTTCTGCCTGCATAAATGATGAATTTTCTCCGATTATCTGCGAAACAATTGCTTCAAAGGCTTTTACCTTTAATCCGGAAATAAGAAAAATCGATGATCGTTTTTATTCTCTAAAACTCTACAACACACCGACCGGCAGCCATAAGGATTTTGGAATTTCTTTTCTTGTAAACTGCATAGAAACAATTCATGCATTAAAGGGCGGATTTTCTACTTTTTTGGATGCTACGATTGGTGAACTTGGAGCAAGCCTTGCTCAGTTTTTGCGCGGAAAAAAACATGTAAAGGCTGTTTTAATTTATCCGAAAGGAAAGCTCCGCGGGCTTGCAGAAGAAGATTATGTCTGGAACGGCGGAAATATTCTCCCGATCGAAGTTGACGGAAGTGAAAGTGACTGTCATAAAATAGTCCGCACAATTTTTGAAAACCGTGAACTTGTAGAAAAATATCATTTAACGGTTGCAAATACTGCAAATATCGGGCGTTTAATGCCGCAGCTGTTCTTTTATCCTTATGCGTTCAGCAGATTAAAAAAAGAAGTTTATTCTGACATTTATTATGCAATGCCATGCGGTAATTACAGCAACCTTGTTGCCGGCCTTTACAGCTGGAAGTTAAGCCTTCCTGTAAACGGTTTTATTTGTCCGGCTACTGTAAGTTTAGGACTCGACCCGGCAGGTTTTTGCACCGTGCCGGATGATATGGTTCCTTTTGAACAGAGGACAAAGGCAGATCCTGCAAGTCCTTCTAACCTTGAACGTCTTGAAGATATTTTTAGCCGCAACAGTTTAATGCTCAAGAATTTCGTCTATCCTGCAAACGTAAGCGACTATGAAGCCGACGAAGCCTGCCGTGAACTTTTTATGAAGTATGAGATTTTTGCAGACAGAAACACTTCCGGTGCTTATGCTGCAATTTTAAAAAGGCAGGAATTTTTAGACGAAGATGAATCAACAGTTGTTTTAATTGAACGCGATGATCCGTCGTTAAGCAGTGAATACGTGCGCCACACAACCGGCGAACTGCCTGAAATGGGAGCAAACGTAGCAAAAGCCCTGCAAAGCGTAAGCTTAAAAAAGCCGCTGGTAAAAACAGCAGAAGAAGCAGAAAACTTAATGCAGGCCTGCGGCATCCCGACTGCTTTATAAATAGTTGAATATAGTGTTTTTAATGTCAAACAGCCGTAGGAGAGAAATGTACCGTAAATGACCGCCACGGATGGCGGATACATACGGGCAAAAACTTAAAAAAGTTTTTGCAATAAAGAAAATGGCAGGAAGTCATTTTCTTTATTAAGGTTCTCGACGAGAGGCTGTTTGAATTTGTAAGTTAAGCAATGTTCAACATATTTAGAAAATCTTTGTGCACTTGCCTAAAAACCCGTGATTTTGTAATATGTTTTTGTATCGGCGAAGAGGTCGTAGATAATTTTCTATCTGTAAAATAGAAAACTGTCTACGACCTTTTTTTATTCAATTCAACTTAGAGTTTTAAATAAATAGCTGAATGACGAGTTTGTTTTAAGAAAAATGTCAAATAGCCGTAGGAGAGGTTCTGACACAAACGCATTCTGAGCGAAGCGAAGCATGCGGCTTGCTGGCAGGTTCTCGACGAGAGGGTATTTGAATTTGTGTTTTAATCGGAACCCGATATTCATTCTATTTTTTTTGACAAGAGGTGCATATGTGTGGATTTGTAGGAGCTTTTGATTTAAATTCCGGTTCTCAGCCAATTGATGAAGGCTTAAAAGAACAGCTTAGAAAACAGGTTCTTGATATGTCGAGGACGATTCGCCACAGAGGTCCGGACTGGACAGGTGTTTACACAGGCGACAACGCAATTTTGAGCCACGAACGCCTTGCCATCGTTGACCCTTTTTCAGGAAAACAGCCGCTCGTAAGCGATGACGGAAAAATCATTCTTGCTGTAAACGGCGAAATTTATAACCACAAGGCAATCCGCGAAGAATTTAAAGGCAGATACAGCTTTAAGACAATGTCCGACTGCGAAGTTATTATTCCTCTTTATAAAACTTACGGAGTTGACTTTCTGGAAAAACTTTCCGGCATCTTTGCCTTTGCGCTCTATGACTCAGAAAAAGACGCTTATTTAATTTCCCGCGACGAAATCGGCGTAATTCCTCTTTACCAGGGCTGGGACAAGCAGGGACGCTACTATGTTGCAAGCGAATTAAAGGCACTCGAAGGACACTGTCAGACGATCGAAGAGTTCCCGAACGGCTGCTATTACTATTCAAAAGATAAGACCGTAACAAGATGGTACAAACGCGGCTGGGAATCTTACGAAAACGTAAAAGATGCTCCACGCGCTACAGACGAAAAAGGCGACGTAATTAATCCGGGTGTAATTGAAAAAGTACGCAACGGACTTGAAGCAGCCGTAAAACAGCAGCTTATGAGCGACGTTCCTTACGGAGTTCTGCTTTCTGGTGGTTTGGATTCTTCAATCATTGCTGCAATTACACAGAAATATGCAAAAAAGCGTGTAGAAACAGATTCCAAGGAAGAAGCCTGGTGGCCGCAGCTGCACTCATTTGCAGTCGGACTCGAAGGTTCTCCTGACCTTGCTGCAGCAAAAAAAGCAGCAGACTATATCGGAACAGTTCACCACGAAATTCATTTTACGATCCAGGAAGCACTGGATTCTCTCGAAGATGTAATTTACCACATAGAAACCTACGACATTACAACTGTCCGCGCTTCAACTCCAATGTATCTTCTTGCTCGTGCAATCAAGGCAATGGGAATCAAGATGGTTTTGAGCGGAGAAGGAAGCGACGAACTTTTTGGCGGTTATCTGTATTTCCACAAGGCTCCGGATGCTAAAGAATTCCACGAAGAACTTGTACGTAAGATGAGCAAGCTGCATTTATACGACTGTCTGCGCGCAAACAAATCTCTAATGGCGTGGGGAGTTGAAGGCCGCGTTCCTTTCCTTGATAAAGAATTTATCGACATTGCAATGGGCTTAAATCCATGCGACAAAATGAACATAAGGCTTCCAGACGGAAAGCAGAGAATGGAAAAATGGATTCTGCGCAAGGCATTCGAAGACATGCTCCCTGCTGAAATCTGCTGGAGACAAAAGGAACAGTTCTCTGACGGTGTAGGCTACAACTGGATCGACACACTCAAGAAGATGACGGAAGAAAAAGTAAGCGATGCAGAATTTGCACGCCGCGAAAACCGTTTCCCTGTAAACACACCAAAAACCAAGGAAGAATATTACTACCGCGAAATTTATTCACGGCTGTTCCCGAGCGACAGCGCAGCAAAGGTTGTTCCGCACGAAGCCGGAGTTGCCTGCTCAACTGCAAAGGCTCTTGAATGGGACGCTGCATGGAAAAACATGGACGAACCTAGCGGAAGAGCAATTGCAGGCGTTCACGACAAAGCTTATTAGTTTTCTGGGCGTACCGGGGCCGTCAAAGACAGCCCCGTCAGGCTTTGCGGGGTTCCGCGTCTTACGCGCTACAGTGCTGCGCACCGCGCTGCGCGCGCCCCTCCAATCCTTTACGCAACAGGGATAGTAGCAACGCCGTAAGGCGTTGTTTTTTGCAACGCAAAAAACAATGAAGCGGCCAGCGGAATTGCGGATAGCCCGACGGCGTTTACGCCGTGTTGCCCGAAAGTAAAAAAAACACAAACTGGAGAATAAAAATAATGAAGACACTTTACGAACCTTCTTTTGAACACGACAACTGCGGTATTGGTGCCGTAGTAAGCATTGAAGGAATAAAAAGCAGAAAGGTTGTAGACAGGGCTCTTTCTATTGTAGAAAAACTTGAACACCGTGCCGGCAAAGACGCTTCCGGAAAAACAGGAGACGGTGTTGGTATTCTGTTACAGATCTGCCACAACTTTTTTAAGACTGCTGCCGGCGAAGCTGGAATTATCCTTGGCGAAGAAGGTGAATACGGAATAGGTCAGTTCTTTTTTCCTCAGAACGAAGGCGATGTAGAAAGCGAACAGGCTCGTTTTGAAGCAGAATGTTCACACGCTGGGCTTAAATTTTTAGGCTGGAGAAAAGTTCCTGTCCTGGCAGACGTTCTTGGAGAAAAAGCCATTGAATGTATGCCGACAATCATCCAGGGATTTGTAGAAAAACCTGCAGAAGTAGAAAAAGGCCTTGCTTTTGATAAAATTCTCTATACTTTGCGCCGTTCATTCGAAAAAAATGATTCATCTCCTGCAAAGACTTATGTATGTTCTCTTTCGAGCAGAACAATCGTTTACAAGGGAATGTTCCTTGTTCAGCAGTTGAGAACATTCTACCGCGATCTTTTGAGCGACGAATATGTTTCTGCGGTTGGAATCGTACACTCTCGCTTTTCTACAAACACAAATCCAAGCTGGCAGCGCGCTCATCCAAACCGTTTTATTGCACACAACGGCGAAATCAACACAATCCGCGGTAATGCAGACCGCATGCTTGCCCGCAACGGCGAAATTGATTTAACCGGTTCAGATTCTGCAATGCTCGATAACACCCTCGAATATTACGTTATGAACGGAATGGAGTTTCCTCAGGCCGTCTTAATGTGTATTCCTCAGGCATGGAAGCACGACAGGTCTTTGAGCCAGGAACGCAAGGATTTTTATCATTACTGGGCAACAATGATGGAACCGTGGGACGGACCGGCTGCAATCCTTTTCAGCGACGGAGAAATTTTTGGTGCAACCCTTGACCGCAACGGGCTTCGTCCTAGCCGCTATTACATTACAAAAGACAATATGCTTATTCTTTCTTCGGAAGTCGGGGTTTTAAATATTCCTGAAAGCAATATTGTTACAAAAAGCCGCCTTGAACCTGGAAAGATTCTTCTTGTTGATTTAAAGAAAAAGCGTCTTATTTCCAACGATGAATTAAAGGACCTGTACGCAGCAAAATATCCTTATGGTGAATGGCTGAGCCAGAATTTAATGCCTTTGGCATCATTAAAAATTCCTAATAAGAAAATTCCTGTAAGCAGCCAGGAAGAACGCGATAAGCTTTACAAGGCTTTTGGCTGGAGTCTTGAAGACGTTAATGAAATGATTCTTCCAATGGCAAAAAACGGCGTTGAACCGACAGGAGCCATGGGCGTTGACACTCCGCTAGCCGTAATGTCAGAAAAACATCCTCCATTGTTCAATTATTTTAAGCAGCTCTTTGCACAGGTAACAAACCCTCCGATCGACTCTCTGCGCGAAAAAATCGTAACAGATACGACGGTTTATGTTGGTTCGGACGGAGATATCCTTCACCCGGCAGGAAAAAACTGCCATGTCCTGGAAATCAACGATCCTATTTTAACTGGAGTTGACCTTTTAAAAATCAGTGCATTGAATCAAAAAGGCCTTAAGGCAACAAAGGTCAGCATGCTTTATGAACTTCCTGAAGAAACGGAAGCTCCTGCAAAGCCTGACGGAAAGATTCTTGAAAAAGCAATCGACAGCCTCTGCGCAAAAATTGACGAAGCTTACGACGAAGGATTTAACATTATAATTCTTTCTGACCGCGGACTCGACGCAAAACATGCTGCAATTCCTTCTCTCCTGGCAGTAAGTGCAGTTGAACAGCATTTAATCCGCACAAAGCGCAGGACTTTATGTTCTGTAATCCTTGAATCAGGCGAAATCCGCGACGTTCACCAGGCAGCAATGTGCCTTGGCTACGGAGCACGCGCAATCAATCCTTACCTTGCTCACGAATGCATTTCTGAGTTAATTGACAAAAAACTTTTAGACAAGGATTACCACACGGCAATCGAAGATTACAACAGGGCCATTATGAACGGCATTGTTAAGATTGCAGCTAAAATGGGAATTTCAACCCTGCAGTCTTACCAGTCGGCACAGATTTTCGAAGCACTCGGACTTTCTAAGGAACTTACGGAAAAATATTTTACAAACACTGTAAGCAGAATCGGTGGAATCGGTCTTAAAGAAATTGAAGAAGACATTAACTTCCGCCATTCAAATGCTTACGAAGAAAATCTCGAAGACAAACTTACTGTAAACAACCGCTTAATGAAGCTCGACATGCTCGGAGCACACAAGTACAAGGTCGGCGAAACCTGCGAAGACCACCTGATTACTCCGCAGCTTGTAAAAACACTGCAGGAAAGCTGCCAGAACGGCGACTACGAAAAGTTTAAGGCTTATTCTGCAATTGTTGACGATTCAGCTCATCCTCATACTCTGCGTGCCTTACTTGAATTCAACTTTGATGAATCAAAGGCAATCGACATTAACGAAGTTGAAGGCGTAGACGAGATTGTAAAACGCTTTAAGACAGGTGCAATGAGCTACGGTTCAATTTCGGAAGAAGCTCACAAATGCCTTGCCATTGCAATGAACCACCTGCACGGAAAGTCAAATTCCGGCGAAGGCGGCGAACGCTCTGACCGTTTTGGAACAGATGCATGCTCAGCAATTAAACAGGTTGCTTCAGGTCGTTTTGGCGTAACAGAAGAATATCTTTTGTCTGCAAAGGAAATTCAGATTAAATGTGCACAGGGCGCAAAACCGGGCGAAGGCGGACACCTGCCTGGCAAAAAGGTTTATCCGTGGATTGCACAGACCCGTTTTGCAACTCCGGGCGTTTCTTTGATTTCGCCTCCGCCGCACCACGATATTTATTCAATCGAAGACCTGGCTCAGCTCATCTACGATTTAAAGAATGCTAACCGCAGGGCTGACATTTCTGTAAAACTCGTAAGCGAAGCCGGCGTTGGAACAGTTGCTGCCGGGGTAGCAAAGGCCGGAGCTCAGGTAATTTTAATTTCCGGTCACGACGGTGGAACAGGAGCTGCTCCAATCAGTTCAATTCACCACGCAGGACTCCCGTGGGAAATGGGACTTGCAGAAACTCACCAGACTTTAATTCAGAATAACCTGCGCGGACTTGTTCGCCTGGAAACAGACGGAAAACTCATGGACGGACGCGACGTTGCAATTGCAGCAATCCTTGGTGCAGAAGAATACGGATTTGCGACAGCTCCGTTAATCGTAATGGGCTGTAAAATGCTCCGCGTCTGCAATCTGGACACCTGTCCGTTTGGCGTTGCTACTCAGAACGAAAAACTCCGTGCTGCCTTCCCAGGAAAGCCAGAATACGTAGAAAACTTTATGCGCTACGTTGCCCAGGAAATCCGCGAAATTATGGCTAAACTCGGAGTAAGGTCAATCGTTGAACTCGTTGGACGCACAGACCTCTTAAAACTCAAGAAAAAGCAGGGATTCAGCCGTGCAAACCTTCTTGACGTAAGCAGAATTCTTGCAAAAACAGACGATACATGGAAAACTCACTTTGAAAGCGGCAAGCTCAAGGACGAAAAAGAAACCCTTGAATTCAGCATTGACGCTCTCCGCCTGCTGCCGGTAATGGACAATTCACGCTTAACAACGCTCAAATACGATGTTCAGTGTACAGACCGCACTGCAGGAACAATCTTAGGTTCTGTAATCCAGGAAAAATACGGCAGCACCCTGCCGGAAGACAGATACGTTGTTCATTTTACGGGTGGAGCCGGACAGTCGTTCGGAGCATTCATTCCAAAGGGACTTACTCTCCGTCTTGCTGGAGATGCAAACGACGCAGTCGGTAAGGGCCTGAGCGGCGGAAAGATTGTAGTTCAGCCTTCGGAAGATTTTGAAGGAGATGCAACAGAAAACATAATTATCGGTAACGTTGCTTTCTTTGGAGCTACAAGCGGAAAAGGATTTATTAACGGTGTTGCAGGGGAACGCTTCTGCGTAAGAAATTCCGGTGCAACAGTTGTTGCAGAAGGATGCGGAGACCACGGACTTGAATACATGACTGGTGGAACTGCCGTAATCTTAGGCCGCACTGGAAAAAATCTCTGTGCCGGAATGTCTGGTGGAGTAGCCTATATTCTTGACGAAAAGCACGACCTTTACAAACGTCTTAATAAAGAACTCGTAACAATGTACGATCTTGACGACGAAACAACGGTAGCCCGCGATAAGAGCGACTCACAGATTCTCTACGATCTGATTGACCAGCACTATCACGAAACTTCTTCAAAACAGGCAAAACGGATTCTTGATGACTGGGAAAACTTTATTCCGAAATTCAAGAAAATCATTCCAAACGACTATTTAAGAATGATGACAGAAATCCGCCTTGCAGAAGAAGCCGGCGAAGCTCACGAAACAGCCGTTATGACAGCATTCAAGAAGGTAACTGCATAATTGTAATTGGCTAAACTCTTGATTTGATTTATATTTTATCAGGACATATAAGAAGGCAATAGGAAGGGACAGATGGAAATCTGCCCTGACCGAAAGCCTTTTTTAATTTATGGAGTAAAACAGAGATGGGATTAAGAGATGAATGCGGCGTTTGCGGAATCTACAGACCGGAAAATCTTGAATGTGATTCAACAGCGTCGTCAATGGCATATTTTTCACTCGTAAGTTTGCAGCACCGCGGACAGGAAAGTGCAGGAATTGTTGTAAGCGACGGCGAAAAATTAAAGCTTAAAAAAGAAATGGGGCTAGTTGGCGATATTTTTCATCAGAGCGACTTTGAAGACTTAAAAGGAAGAATTGCAATCGGTCACGTACGCTATGCAACAGCCGGCGGACGCACAATCGAAAATGCACAGCCAATGCTCAACAGCTTTAAGCTCGGTTCAATTGCCCTTGCGCACAACGGACAGCTTGTAAACTACGAACCATTGCGCGAAATGCTCGAAGATTCAGGCAGCACTTTTAATTCAACAAGCGATACAGAAGTAATCTTAAAACTGATTGCACGTTCCTACAAAAAAGGAATGGAAAACGCAATCCACGGAACAATGCAGCTCATTAAAGGCTCTTACGCATTGTGCATAATGACAGAAGATTCTTTAATCGGTGTACGCGATCCAAACGGAATCCGCCCCCTGTGTCTTGGAAAACTGCCGGACGTTGACGGAAAGCCGGGAGGATACATTCTTGCAAGCGAAAGCTGCGCAATCGACTCTGTAAACGGCGAACTAATCCGCGACATTAAACCAGGCGAAATCATAATCATCAATAAAGACGGAATTCATTCTTCTTCAATCGACGCAAAAAATCACAAGCAGACCTGCGTTTTTGAATACGTATATTTTTCACGCCCGGACAGCGTAATAGATTCAATTCCTGTACAGGAAGCACGCTACAGAATGGGCCAGGCACTTGCACTCGAAAGTCAGGTTGATGCAGATGTTGTAATAGGCGTTCCAGACAGCGGAATCGGAGCTGCAATGGGATATGCAAAGGCAAGCGGAATTCCTTATGTAACTGGAATCGTAAAAAACAAATACATTGGCCGCACCTTTATTGCACCAACACAGAAAGAACGCGAAAACATGGTTTTTGTAAAGCTCAATGCAATTTCAAGCGATCTTCGCGGTAAAAGGGTAGTTGTAATTGACGATTCAATCGTTCGTGGAACAACAAGCCGCCGCTTAGTACAGATCCTGCGCCGTGCAGGAGCCAAAGAAGTACATTTCCGTGTAAGTTCGCCGCCGGTAAAGTTCCCGTGCCATTTGGGAATCGACACACCAAGCAAAAATGAACTTATTTCGAGCATGCACGAAGTAGACGAAATCTGCAAGGAAATCGGAGCCGACACACTGGCATTTATCAGCCTCGACGGAATGATAAAAGCACTCGGTGGAGACAGTTTCTGCAAAGGCTGTTTTACAGGCGAATATCCGGTTTAATTTTTTTTGGAAGCGGGCGCATCTGCCGCAGGCGGCAGACCGGGCTATCCAGGGCTACGGCTTTCGCCTCCGACCAAACGCTGCGCGTTTGTTTGCGCTTCGCGCACCCTTCCTATCCCTTGCGCTGAATGTAATATTTCCGCAAGAAATGCATGGCATTTCTTGTCGCGACAGGATGTCGCAACCGTATCTGTCTTTCTGAGCTCGTCTCAGAATTTCATAAACAGGAGATGCGAATCATCTTAAAAATCAATAAAAACAAAAACGCCCCGCGCTTTCGCGCGGGGCGTTTTGTTTAGTAATCCATTCGCCGCACGCTAACGCGTGCTTCCCTGTCTTTACTTAGTAGTCCATACCACCCATTCCTGGCTGAGCAGCTGCGGCTGGAGCCGGAGGTTCTGGAATGTCTGTAATTGCACATTCTGTTGTCAAAAGCATTCCTGCTACAGAAGCTGCGTTCTGCAATGCTGAGCGGGTTACTTTTGCAGGGTCAATGATTCCGTCTTCCATCATGTCAACCCATTTTCCTGTGCGGGCGTTGTATCCTACGCCCTTCTTTTCGTTCTTTGCTTTTTCTGCAACAACTGCACCGTCAATTCCTGCATTTTCTGCAATCTGGCGGATTGGTTCTTCGAGAGCGCGGCGGACAATCTTAAATCCGACTTTTTCGTCATCAGAAAGACCTTCTGCAGCTTCGTCTGTAAGAGCCCGGGCAGCTTCAATCAATGCAACTCCACCGCCTGGAACGATTCCTTCTTCGAGGGCAGCGCGTGTAGCGGCAAGTGTATCTTCAACACGGAACTTCTTTTCTTTCATTTCTGTTTCTGTGATTGCACCAATGTTGATTACTGCAACTCCACCAGAAAGTTTTGCAAGGCGTTCCTTGAGCTTTTCTTTGTCGTAGTCAGAAGTTGATTTTTCAACCTGAGCCTTGATTTCTGCAACGCGGTCTGCAATTGCTTTTTTGTCTCCTGCGCCGTCAACAAGAACAGTGTTGTCTTTGTCAATCTTTACAGATTTTACGCGGCCCAGCTGTTCAAGTTCAGTCTGTTCAAGCTTAAGACCAAGTTCTTCTGTAATTACAGTTCCACCAGTCAAAATTGCGATATCCTGGAGCATGTCCTTTCTTCTGTCACCAAAGCCCGGAGCTTTTACTGCAACACATTTGAGGGTTCCGCGGATAGAGTTCAGAACTAAAGTTGCAAGAGCTTCGCCGTCCATATCTTCGCAGATGATTACGAGAGGTTTTCCTGTCTGAGCAACTTTTTCGAGCAATGGAAGAAGGTCTTTCATTGTAGAAATCTTTTTGTCGTGGATCAGAACATAAGCATCGCTGTAGTTAATTTCCATTCTTTCGCGGTCTGTTACAAAGTAAGAAGAAATATAGCCACGGTCAAACTGCATGCCTTCAACAGTCTTTACAGTTGTGTCCATGTTTTTAGATTCTTCAACAGTAATTACACCGTCTTTGCCAACCTTTTCGATTGCATCAGCAAGAATTTTACCGATTTCAGGATCGTTGTTTGCAGAAACTGTAGCAACGTGAGTAATGTCTTCTGAGCCTTTTACTGCGCGGCTGTTCTTTTTGATTTCTTCAACAGCAACAGCAACAGCCTTGTCGATTCCGCGTTTTACTTCGATTGGAGTAATTCCTGCAGCAACAGACTTTAAGCCTTCTTTTACGATTGCATAAGCTAGAACTGTAGCAGTAGTTGTACCGTCGCCTGCAACATCGTTTGTCTTAGAAGCAACTTCTTTTACAAGCTGAGCACCCATGTTTTCAAACGGGTCTTTAAGTTCAACTTCTTTTGCAACGCTTACGCCATCTTTTGTAATTGTAGGTGCACCGAACTTTTTGTCGAGCATAACAAGACGACCGCAAGGTCCGAGGGTAACTTTTACAGCACGCGCAATCTGTTCAACGCCAGAAAGCATCTTTTTGCGTGCATCTTCATTAAAAATCAACTGTTTAGCCATTCTAATATATCTCCTATAAAATTTTTGCAAAGGAAAACCACAGAACTAAAAGTTCTTAAAACCGTGGTTCTATAAATAAAAATATAAAAACAGCATAAAAACGGCAAGAAAAATAATAAAAAAAATCCAGATTATCTACAGCCTCTCTTACGACAGTAATTGAGCCCCACTACTGGCCTATAGCGGCGACTGCCCGGAAAATTCCTGCACTTCGCATTAAAAACAAAATGTGCTAAATTCCTTTTATGCAGGAAAAACAAAGGGCCTCCAGAAACAGAACTCTTACTTTGCGGCCAGACGAAATAGAACACTTAAAATCAAGATTACTTACAGCGCAGAATATTAAAAATACAACGGACATTGTCAATAAAACCTTAAACGGCGACATTCTTCAAATGCTGGAATTTGTTCCTGACGAGTTTGCAGACTTAATCATTATTGACCCGCCTTATAATCTTTCAAAAAACTTTAACGGTCTGCATTTTAATTCACGCTCTCAGGAAAGCTACGACGAATATTTGGAAACCTGGTTTCCTTTAGTTTGCCGGAAATTAAAGCCTTCAGGTTCTCTTTACATCTGCGGCGACTGGAAATGTACTTCTTCCTTGCAAAGGGCTGTCGAAAAACAGCTTACGGTTCTTAACAGAATTACCTGGCAGCGGGAAAAGGGCAGAGGCGCAAAGTCCAACTGGAAAAACGGAATGGAAGACATCTGGTTTGCCGTAAAAAATGAGAACGATTATTATTTTAATGTCGAAGCCGTAAAAATAAAGCGCAAGGTTTTAGCACCTTACAAAACCGACGGAAAAGCAAAAGACTGGAACGAAACTGACGGAGAAAAAGTCCGCTTAACTTATCCTTCCAATTTCTGGGACGATATTTCAATTCCTTTCTGGTCCATGCCGGAAAATACCGACCATCCGACTCAAAAAAGCGAAAAACTCTATGCAAAACTGATTCTGGCTTCTTCTAAAGAAGGCGACGTTGTTTTTGATCCTTTTTTGGGCAGCGGAACTTCAAGCGTTACTGCAAAAAAATTAAACAGAAAATACTGCGGAATCGAATTAAACGAAGAATACTGCCTCCTTGCAGAAAAACGCCTTGAACTTGCGGAAAATGACAAAACAATTCAGGGCTATTTTGACGGAGTTTTCTGGGAAAGAAATTCCCTCGACGTTCAGCACAAACTGCAGAAAACCGTGTTACAATAAACCTGGTTTAAAGGAGTGTCATGAAGGTTTTTCAACTTGAATATTTTTGTGCGGCAGCGCGTCTTCACTCAACGACAAAGGCTGCTGCAGAACTTTTTGTTACTCAGCCGGCAATTTCCAATTCAATCAGGGAACTCGAAAAAGAATTTTCAATAACGCTTTTTAACCGCAACAAAACTCCGCTTTCGCTCACAAAAGAAGGCGAACTTTTTTATCAGAAGGCAATTCACCTTGTCGGCGAATACAACCAGACAGTAAAACAGTTTTTTGACATTTCGCAGACTGTTTCCACTGTAAAAATAGGAATTCCTCCTCTTTTAAGCACAATTTTTTTTCCGGAACTTTTTGCTTCCTTTAAAAAGCAGTATCCGGACATTCCTGTTGAACTTTTTGAATACGGTTCAATCCGCGCCGCAAAAATGGTCCGCGACGGTTTTTTAGACGTTGCCCTCGTAAACATGCATTTTTACGATATTGATAAGCTTAATTCCATTGTTTTAAGCGAAGAAAAACTTGTTTTTTGTGTTTCACAATCTCATCCGCTGGCAGACAAAAAGCAGCTCACAGTTGAAGACATAAAAAACGAACCGATCATCATGTACAATACGGATTCTGTCCAGAACAGCACACTTGCTTCGGTTTTTAAAAGCACGGATGTTAGTCCGAACGTTATTCTGCATGCAAGCCAGCTTTTTACAATTGAAAAATTTATTTCAGGCGGACTTGGCGGGGCTTTTTTGTATGAGTCTCTCCTTAAAAATATGAACGGCGTAAAAGGAATTCCTGTTGTGCCGGCGCTTACGCAAAACATTGGGCTTGTCTGGCGAAAAGGAAGTTACACGACAGGCTGCACAGAAAAGTTCATTGATTTTGTGACTAAAAATAAGTAGGGCGTACACTTGCGTCATTCTGCCGCAAGGTCAGGCTATCCGCCATTCCGCTTATCGCTCCAGCCGCTTTCCTCGCTGCGCTTTAGTCCAGTGGCCGCTTCGCGTGGCTCCTGTCCTTTACGCATTTTTTTATAATTATACTATACAACTTTTATTTAGTATAGTATAATTTAATTATGAAAGTTTACGGATATGTTCGTGTAAGCACGGACAAACAGACGGTAGAAAATCAGCGGTTCGAAATTCTCAGATTCTGCAATGCAAATTCAATTAAAATTGATTCGTGGATAGAAGAAACAATCAGCGGAACTTTAATTCCAGAAAAGCGTGAACTCGGAGCCCTTCTTTCTATAATCGAAAGCGGCGATTTAATAATCTGCAGCGAACTTTCCCGTCTTGGCAGAAATCTTTTTATGATTATGTCTATTTTAAACTTTGTTATGGAAAAAAATGCACGGATCTGGACAATCAAAGACAATTACCGTCTGGGCGACGACATTCAGTCTAAGGTGCTTGCCTTTGCCTTTGGTTTAAGTGCAGAAATTGAACGCAATCTTATAAGCCAGCGCACAAAAGAAGCCCTTGCCTTAAAACGCAAAAACAATGTTGCTCTTGGAAGGCCAAAAGGTTCTAAAAAAAGCTATCCGCTTTTGTGCGGGGCAGAAAAACAGGTAAAAACCATGCACGACTGGGGAATGAGCATAAACCACATTGCAAAATTTATCGGAGTTTCGCGCAATACTGTCAGAAGCTGTCTGCAAAATGCTTAAGATTTGCTTTTCTGGCTATACTTTAAATTCAATATAAATTGTGGAATAATTGGGCTATGTTAAAGTTAAAAAAAATTGCAGCTTCCGTTGCAGCTCTTTTTCTGACGGCTGTTTTTACTAGCTGCGGACATCTTGGATATTCACTTGTGCTGTGGAATAATCCGGAAGCACAGGTTCACGAAGGTCAGATTGTAAAGGTTTATGTAAAATCAAATATTTCGCATTCATACATTATTATGGCGCTGGATTCTAAACATAGGGTAGAAATTCCTTTATGGCAGATTTCTGAGCCTCAAAGCAGAAAAAAGACAGAAAAACTTGCTTCATCCTATGCGGAATTTGAACACACCTATGCGAGCGTTAAACTCGACGGTCTGCCGATCCGCTCAGAAGCCGTAAATACTTCTAAACAGGTTTACCGTTTAAGAAAAGACGAAGTTATCCGAGTTCTTTATAAGGGAAAAGGACAGGCTGTTACAAACGGAAAAGGCAATTTAAGCGGCGAATGGCTGCGGGTTTTAACCGAAACAGGAACTTTGGGCTGGTGTTTTTCGTATAACCTTAATCTTTTTGAACGCACGGACGACATTCTTGCCCTTAAGAGCGAAGCTAAAACAGAAGAAATTGACGAAGATTTGATTACAGCTGTTGAAAAAAAGTGGTACCCGGAAGAATTTGCAGACATGATAAAAACCGGCCGCTACGATTTAGCCCGCATGAATGCAGATTTTGGCTTTGATTTTGGTCAGGTTGACTGGGTTCCGGAAGAAACGGAAACTGTTGAAGCAGAAACTGACCCGGCTCAGATTGTACAGAAAGAAGTAAAGCTTATTCCGGTTTTAAAAACTTCTAAAAATGGCGAAGAAATTCAATTTACTGCACGTTTAAGGACGTTTGATATAGATAAAAGCTGGACATACACAAAAACTTCAAAAAATCAGGACGGAGCATACAATCTTGGAGAAAACGGAGTTTACGTTACTTTAAGAGGAAAAAATACGATTGCAGTTCAGTATATGGACAGTGACGGCAAGCTTAAAAACGAAAATTTTGTTGCAATTTCTGACAGCATTCAGGAAAAGATTAATGACGAAATTGAACGACGCAATGCAATAATAAACAGTTTTGTTACAGAAGGACCTTCTTACAGCAGTTCAAACTATGGAACAATTACTTTTAACGAAGACAACACTGCAACCTGGAAAAATTTTAAACTTTTGGTCCCAGGCATTGTTTCTGCTTCTGCAAAGGGGAATATAAAAGTTTCTGCAGAACTTTACATGGCAAATCAGTTTAAAAATGAATTTGACGGAATCATTACGTTCAATTTTGAAGGTATGGATTCTCCTGTTAATTTCTTCTACAAAAAGGACAGAGGCGGTCTGCGCTTAGAAGATGCAAGCGGTGCCGTTATAAAGGGCAACTTAGTAACAGCGCGCGGTTCTTCTCCTATGGTAATGTATTTTAAAAATAACTGGTAAAAAAAATGGCATTTGTTCAGTTTTCGCAGGTTTCCTTAGCGTTTGGAGACCGGGATATATTAAAAAATGTTTCTGTAAATTTGCAGTCAGGCTCAAAAATTGCCTTAACTGGAACTAACGGAAGCGGAAAATCAACTTTAATAAAAGTAATGGCAGGACTCGTTCAGCCGGATAGCGGGCAGCGGGTTGTTCAAAAGGATGCGCGTATTGCCTATCTGCCGCAAAGCGGACTTACTCATCATGGCTGTACCTTGCGCGAAGAAGCAGACAAGGCTTTTGAGTTTGGATATGAACTGCAGGCAGAAATGGAAAAAATCGGCGACAGATTAAAAGCCGGCGAAGGAAACGAAAAGCAGCTGCTTGAACGCCACGACGCAATCTTAACTGAACTTGAAGACAGCGGCTGGAACCGCCGTCATGTTATGGCAGAACAGATTTTAATGGGACTTGGTTTTAGCCGTGAAGATTTAGATAAAATGTGCGAAGAATTTTCCGGCGGCTGGCAGATGCGCATTGCCCTCGGTAAGGCACTTATGGTAAATCCTGATATCCTTCTTCTCGACGAACCTACAAACTACCTTGATATTGAAGCGCGCGGCTGGCTCGAAAAATTCCTTGATAATTATACCGGCGGATTTTTACTCGTAAGCCACGACCGTTATTTTCTTGATCACACGATAAACGAAGTTTACGAACTTTTTAACGGCGAACTCCGCCGTTATCCCGGCAATTATTCGCATTACGAAAAAGTGCGCGAAGTTGAACTTGAAACACTTGTTCACGAATACGAAAAACAGCAGTCAGAAATTGCCCATCTCCAGGAATTTATAAACCGTTTTGGAGCAAAGGCAACAAAGGCAGCCCAGGCCCAGGAACGGCAGAAAATGCTGGATAAAATCCTGGAAAAACAGATTGTAATTCCAGAAAACTTAAAGAAAATTCATTTTAAGTTTCCGCCAGCTCCTCATTCCGGCAGGCTCGTTGCAACCTTAACAGGCATTACAAAGACTTATGATGGAGTAACAAAGGTTCTCGTCAATCTCGAGCTTGTTGTAGAAAACGGCGACCGCCTTGTTGTTGCAGGTCACAACGGAGCCGGAAAATCTACACTTTTGCGCATTATTGCCGGAGTTGATCCGGATTTTACAGGAAGCGTAAAGTTAGGAAGCGGAGTTCAGATCGGATATTTCAGTCAGGATAATGCAGAAACCTTAAAAGGAAGTTCTACAGTCTTAGAAACAATAGAAAGCGAAGCTCCACTTGAATTAATTCCAAGGGTGCGCGACATGCTCGGTGCTTTTTTATTCCGGGGCGACGATGTTCATAAAAGTCTTGACGTTCTTTCCGGTGGCGAAAAAGCAAGGGTTGCTCTGTTAAAACTTCTTTTGCGTCCTGTAAATTTATTGATTCTCGACGAACCTACGAACCATCTGGACATGCATTCTAAAGATGTTCTTTTAGATGCTCTCAAAGATTTTGGTGGAACCGTAATTTTTGTAAGCCATGATCGTGGATTTATTGAAAATTTGAGCACACGCGTTCTTGAATTAAAACCCGGAAAATTCAGAACATTCCCCGGTGACTATAAATATTATATGGAACGCCTGGAGGCTGAAGAAAAAGGGGAAGAGGGCAGCTTAGAGCAGAATTCAATCTGTAAGGAAAATACAGAACAGAAAGAAAAAACTCAGACAAAACTTTCGTGGGAAGAACAGAAAAAGGTTGAAGCAGAAAAGCGGAAGGCAGAAAAGGCTGTAAAAACGCTTGAAGAGTCAATTTTAAAGCTTGAAGAAGAAAAGTCAGTCTACGAAAAACAGATGGCAGATCCTGAAGTTTATACAAACGGAGAAAAAGCCAAAACTGTTCAAAAGAAGATTGAAGATCTTGCTCAAAGGTTAGAAGAATTGAATCTTGAGTGGATGGAAGCTGCCGAAGTTCTTGAAAAATTCAACTAAACTTGACAGCGTATTTTTTGTAACTATACTGATTTTTTGTTGGCGGAAACGCCGGGAGTAAAAAATATGAAAGTTTTAGTAATTGGTGGAGCTGGATATATCGGTTCACATGTTGTAAAGGAATTGATGAAAAACGGCCATGAAGTTACTGTTTTTGACAATCTTTCTTCTGGTTTAAGACAAAATCTTTATAAAGAAAATGGTTTTATTTACGGAAATATTCTGATTGAACGCGACCTTGACCAGGCTTTTGCAAAAGGATTTGACGCTTTTATTCATCTTGCGGCCTTTAAAGCTGCAGGTGAGTCAATGATTGAACCTGAAAAGTATTCAATCAACAATTTAAACGGAACAATCAACATTTTAAATGCTGCAACAAAGCATGGCTGTAAATACATGGTATTTTCTTCGAGTGCTGCAGTTTTTGGAGAACCTCAGTATCTTCCAATTGACGAAAAACATCCGAAAAATCCTGAAAATTATTACGGATTTACAAAGCTCAATATTGAACAGATTATGGCATGGTACGACAAGCTCCGCGGATTAAAATTTGCAGCCTTAAGATATTTTAATGCTGCCGGATACGATGTTGAAGGATTCCCCTGCGGGCTTGAACAGAATCCTGCAAACCTTCTGCCTGTAATTATGGAAACAGCCTGCGGAATGCGCCCAAAAATGAAGGTTTTTGGAACTGATTATGACACACGCGACGGAACATGTATCCGCGATTATGTTCATGTTACAGACCTTGCTGCAGCTCATGTTAAGGCACTCGAATATATTTCAAGAAACAACGAAAGCTTAATCTGCAATCTTGGAAGCGAAACCGGAGTTTCTGTAAAAGAAATGCTGGAAGAAGCAAGAAAAATTACAGGAAAAGAAATTCCCGCCGACTTTGTTGAACGCCGCCCGGGCGACCCTGCAGAACTCGTTGCAACTTCTGCCTACGCAAGAGAAAAATTGGGCTGGACACCAAAATATTCTGACGTTCACACCCTGCTTGAATCAACCTGGAAAGCATATCTTGCAAACGGAAAATTAAAATAAATGAAAAAACGCGTGTCATGTTGAATATATTTCAGCATCTTACAAGATTCTGAGACGAGCTCAGAATGACAGTGTTCGTTTTTACGAAGTAGTGTCATGCTGAACTTGTTTCAGCATCTCCTGTGACACTGTCAGACTTTCTTTTTTTAATAAAAAAAATCCTTTTTTTTGCAACCTTTTTAAAAACTTTGTGTCTAATTGAGTATATTCCGCTTTTTGCGATTTTTTTTACAGAAGGAAAATATGGCACGAACTTACGACGACTCAATGTTTATTGACACTTTTGAACACGAATATACCTGGCTTAACGGATTTATGCGCAACGTTCACAGGTTTTCTAAACGGACTGCAATCATTGACCCTGACACAAACCGTTCATGGAATTACAGAGAGCTGAACGAAGAAGCAAATAAGCTTGCAAATGCACTCAAAAAAATAGGAATTAAAAAGAATGATGTTGTAATGGGTGCCCTGCGGAATTCTCCGGAATTCGCCTTTATGTACACAGGCCCGCGAAAAGCCGGCGCAATCTTCCTTGCAGCAAATTACAATCTTGCAAGCGGCGAAATGGCCCTTTTAATCAATCACAATAAGCCAAAAGTTGTTGTTTATTCTGCAAATGTTGCACAGATGATGGCAGAAGCAGCAAAAATCTGTTTATGGAAACCTTCCCTTTTTGTAATGGCAGACAATCTCGAAAAAGTTGAATTGCCAAAAGGACATGTTTCTTACGAAGATTTTATAAAGAATGCAGAAGCTACAGAGCCTGTAAACGATTTCAGACCGCACATTTACGATGAAGTTCTCCGTCTTTGCACAAGCGGAACTACAAGCATGCCGAAATGTGTTCCTGTAAACGACATTAACGAAGTTCTTTCGGCACATGACGTTATAATGCATTATCCAATGACACCGCGTGACATTACACTCAACATGACTCCGTGGTTTCATCGCGGGGGCTGCCATTCCGGCGGTGTTTGTCCTGTTTTTTATGCTGGAGCTGCAGTCGTTGTAATGCGTTCGTTCAGACCTCAGACTTCGCTTGACTGGTGCGCAAAATACGGAATTACATTTATGATGGGAGCTCCTGCAAACCTTGAAATGCTTGCCCGTGCCCAGGAAAAAACTCCTCGCGACATAAAATCTTTACGCGGACTTGTTACAATGGGCGCACCTCTTTCTCAAAGCGACTGCATCCGTTTTGGAAACGTTCTTACAAAAAATATTTTTAACGGATATGGAACTACAGAAACTTTCTGGAATTCATTCTTAAGACCATATAATCTTCCGGAAGGTGCCGGCTCAGTTGGCTGCAGCTGTACAGATGACGAAGTCCGCGTTGTGCGCTTAACGGAAGACGGTTCTAAGGCTGAGCCGGAAGACCTTGTCCCGACAGACAGCAGAACAGAAGGTGAAATCATTATCCGTTCTCCTGCAAAATCAACTTATTCATACTTCCATAATGAAGAAATGACCCGCGAAAAATTCTACAAGGGCTGGATGTACACGGGCGACACCGGAATCTGGAATGATGACTGGATTGTAACCGTAAAAGGCCGCAAAGACGATATGATGGTTGTTTCTGGCGAAAATATTTATCCTGCTCAGATTGAAGAAGCCGTAATGCAGAATAAAAAGGTCAGAGACTGCATCGTTACTGCCGTTCCAGACAAAGTCCGCGGTCAGGCTGTCTGTGCATATGTAATTGCAGAAGATCCTTCACTTACCTTAAAAGAATTGAATGATTTTTGTGCAGAAAGTAAAATGCTCAGCAAGTACAAGCGTCCTCGTTATTTTGCAATTGTTGACAGCATTCCGCTTACAGCAACCGGCAAAAAGCAGCACGCAAAAATAAAAAAGCAGGCCGTAGAAGACCTTAAAAACGGAATCTTAGTTAGAATCTAAGTTTACACAGAGGAAAAAGAAAAAATGGAAGAAAAAGTCATAAGTTCAGCAGCTCAGGTAATTATTGCACTTACTCCGATTATTGGAATTGCGATTGGTGGCGTCGTCGTATTTTTTTCTTTACTCTGGCATCATCTTGAAGTTCGTAAACAGATTTTAACCGGAACGTATCACCGCGAAAAATTCAATCTTAAAGCTTATTCGCTTTTAATCGGACTCTTACTTACAGGAATCGGCCTTATGCTGACAATTGTGTTTGCACTTCTGGACGGAATAACTCCTTCTCTGCTTGGAGGGCTTATTCCGCTTTCTGTAGGAATTTGTGCAATTATTTTTTATAAGGTGAATGACTGGGATTATAATCAGAAAGATTAGAATTCTGGATCACGGATGGCGAATAAAACTTTAACCTCGATAGAACGATTACTCATAAACAGGCGCGATGAATTTTTAATAAAGGCGTCGTTAAACGGAGAAGCAAAGGCTTTTGAAGCGTTGATGAAACTTTATAAAAAACGTGTGCAGGCTTTGGGAATGAGTTTTTTCAGAAATCCTGACGATACAGACGATTTTGTGCAGGAAGTTTTTGTAAAGGTTTATATTAATCTGCAGAATTTCTGCTATAAATCGAGTTTTGCAACCTGGATTACAAAAATTGCCTATAATTCAGCGGTAAATTCCGTAAACCGCCGGCAGGAATATGTTCCGCTTGCAAATGAAGAATTGATTCTTTCGAAAAATTTAACGCCGGAAGAAGAAGAAATTCAAAAAGTAACGCTTGATACAGTGCGTAAATGCGTTGCAGACCTGCCTGAAAATTACGGAGTCTGCGTTGAAATGTATTTTTTTCATGGTCTAAAATACGATGAAATTTCAGAAATTACGGATTTTCCTGTAAATACAATTAAATCTTATATTTTCAGGGCAAAAAAACTTCTTGCAGATAATTTGCGGGGGATTTATGAACAGTAAAAAATGTGAAAATTTTATGAATTCTTTTTTTGAGCTCGACAAAGGAGAACGTCTGCCTTTTAAAAGCAGTCTGCATATTCTTTTCTGTAAAAACTGCAGGACAAAGGTTCGTCTGCTTTCTAAGGCACAGTCAATTGCACAGCGCGCCATTATTCAAAAGTCTGTAATTAACGATCAGAATCTAAGCCGGTTAATCGAAAATACAAGACCTTCATGGCTTGAACATTTAAAACCTGTTTCCATGACACGCTGGGTCTGTGCAGGAATTTTTATGATTCTTCTTTTTGTGGTTTCCGGAATGTTCCTGCAAAGAAGTCAGAATCAGACATATTTGATGTCCTTTTTTGTAATTGTCGGCGGAGCCGTAACTGCGTATTGCGCAGCTTTTATAGGCGTAAACCTGGACTTTTTTATAAAGAAAATCGACACAAAAAATCTTGCCCTGGACAGTTATTTTTAATTTAAGCTGAAGGCATCTCTAAAAATTCATTTTTGTAAATAGCCGTAGACGGGGGCTTTGGTGAGAGGCTGTTTAATTTAAATTGAATATTGATTATTAAAATTCATTTTTGTGGTAATATCTTTTTACTATGAATAATTTTAATGTATTGAAAGAATTTCTTGATCAGACCAGACCTCAGATAATCGAGTTGCAGACGCTTTTGTCTTCAATTCCTGCAATGGCACCAGAAAGTGGTGGAGACGGCGAACTTAAAAAATGCGAAGCGTTAAAAAAATGGCTTTTGGCTCAGGGCTTTGCAGAATCTCAGTTTGAACGTTTTGACGCAAAGGATTCAAGGGTTTCTTCTGGAGTTCGCCCGAATCTCCTTCTTACAATTCCTGGAAAAAGAAAGCAGAGTGTCTGGGTAATGGCCCACATGGACGTTGTTCCTCCAGGAAATTTGGATCTCTGGCATTCTGATCCGTGGAAGGTTGTTTACGATAAAGAAAATGATCGTCTGATTGGCCGCGGTGTAGAAGATAATCAGCAGGGGCTTGTCAGCGGAGTTCTTTCTGCAATTGCAATGCTTAAAAATAACATTGTCCCAAATTATACGGTAAAACTTTTGTTTATGGCAGATGAAGAATTTGGTTCAGAATATGGAATTAAATATCTTTTGCGTGAACACAAAGAACTTTTTAAAAATGATGACCTGATTTTAATTCCTGACGGCGGAGATTCTGACGGACAGACAATCGAAGTTGCAGAAAAAAATATTCTCTGGTTAAGAGTTCATACCGTTGGTTTGCAGAGCCACGGTTCAATGCCGGAAAAAGGAAAAAATGCTCACCTTGCTGCCTGCGATTTAGCACTTCGCTTAAATGCTCTTGAAAATATCTTTAATGCAGAAGATGAACTTTTTACTCCTTCAAAATCAACATTCCAGCCTACAAAAAAAGAAGCAAATGTTGATACTGTAAACATTATTCCTGGGGATGATGTTTTCTATATGGACTGTAGAATTCTCCCCTGCTACACACTCGAAACTGTTCGTGCAGAAGTTGACAAAAGAGCGGCAGAAGTTGAAGCACAATACGGTGTAAAAGTAGAAATTACAGAACCGCAGCATCAGCAGTCGCCGGCAACTCCGGTAAATGCAGAGGTTGTAGTAAAACTTTCAAAGGCAATTGAAGAAGCTCACGGTAAAAAAGCCCGCCCAGTAGGAATCGGCGGAGGAACTGTTGGGGCTGAATTACGCAACGAAGGATTTAACGCTGCAATCTGGTCAACATTGGACGAAGTCTGCCACCAGCCGGATGAATACAGCTGCCTTCAAAATACAATCGACGATGCACAGACTTTATGTGCACTTTACCTTCAGGACTAAAAAATAAAATCCGTGTTGTAGAATCGGTCTGTCTGCGCTAAAATAGTGAACACTATGCTTTACTATTTTGGCGGGGTTTTGACCCGATATTTTGGACCTGCACGCTTACTGCAGTCATACACAGTTCTTATCGTTCTTGCTCTTTATACGGGCTTTCTCGTTGTCCGCTATGCAATGCCTCACTTTTATAAATATATGCCGCACGATCGCGGCCGTGAATTTACTGTCAGTGCAGAGGCTGCAAAAGGTAAACCTACTGGTTCAGGTGTCTTTTTTATTACGGTTTTTGTTATTTTAAGTGCCATTTTTGTTCCAATGGACTGGTTTAAAGGCTGTGCCCTAGTTTTAACCTGGCTAATGATGCTCACCGGCTTTTTAGATGACCGCAGTGTCAGCAGCTGGGGAGAATACCGCAAGGCTCTTTTAGATTTGATAATTTCTGTCCTGCTTTCTGTCCTGCTTTCGGTTTATTTAAAACAGCAGAGTTCAGACGGAATTATATATTTCTGGCTTCCGTTCTTTACTCATAAAATCGCAGTTGCTCAGTGGGTATTTGTCGTTATTTCTACAGTAATGCTCTGGGCTTCTGTAAACACGACAAACTGCACCGACGGCGTTGACGGCTTAAGTTCAACCCTGGTTTTAATTGCCCTTTTAACGCTCGGCGTTGTTTTTTATTTTATTCTTGGTCATAAAGATATTGCTGCCTATCTTCTTGTTCCTCATTTTGCGCAGGGAGCTGGCTGGGCTGTAATGACGTTCTGCCTTGCCGGAGTTTTAATGGGCTATTTGTGGCACAATGCTTTTCCAAGCAAATGCCTTATGGGCGATGCCGGCAGCCGTGCTTTAGGATTCTACATCGGGCTTTGCGTAATGCTCAGCGGAAACCCGTTCATGATTTTTGCAACATCTTCAATTATTTTTGTAAACGGTGGAATGGGATTGATGAAAGTCTTCTTAAAAAGATTTTTTCATATTTCAATTTTTTCAAAAATCCGCTTTCCTTTGCACGATCATATGCGCATAAATCATGGCTGGTCGCCTACACAGGTTTTAATAAAATTCATGATGCTTCAGCTTTTGATTACACTCGCCGTTGTCGGCATTCTCTTTAAAGTCCGCTAATTTTGTTTGGAGACAGAAAAAATGAACATTACAGCCAGCAAACATTCACTTTCCGGAAAAATCACTGTTCCAGGTTCAAAATCGCACACAATCCGTGCCCTGATTCTTGCAACCCTTGCAGATGGAATTTCAGAAATTAGAAATCCGCTTCCAAGTGCAGACTGTCTTTCTACAGCAGCGGCCGTTCCTTTAATCGGCTCTCAGGTTGAACTTAATCTTTCTGAAGAAGGCGAGCCTGGCACAAGCTGGATTGTAAAAGGGGCAGGAAAGAATATTCACTTGCCGTCAGATGTTGTAAATGTCGGAAACTCTGGTTCTCTTTTATATTTTCTTTCTCCGATTGCTTCTACTTTTGAAGGAATAAGTATTTTTACGGGAGACGATTCAATCCGCCGTCGTCCGGTCCTGCACGTTGCAGATGCATTGAATCAGCTTGGTGCGCGTGCAGAACTTGCCGTTCCCGGGCACAACGGCTGTCCTCTTGTAATAAAAGGGCCTGCAAAAAGCGGAATTGTAAAAACAGAAGGCGAAGTTTCGAGTCAGTATATTTCCGGGCTTATGATGGCAGGAATTTTAATGAACGGAAAATTAAAAATTCAGCTTTCTAACCCAAAAGAAACTCCCTACCTTGTAATGACAGAAAGCTGGTTTAAGAAAGTTGGAGTTAAGTGTTCAATTTCTGAAGATTTTAAGAATATTGAAGTTGAAGGTCCGGCTCATATAAAAGCTTTTGATGTTACGATTCCAAGCGACTGGGAAGGTGTTGCCTTTCCTTTGATTGCAGCCTTAATGACGGATTCTAAAATTGTAATAGAAAATGTTGATTCAAGCGGAACCCAGGGCGACGACGCAATTGTTGAAGTTCTAAAATCTGCTGGTGCCGACATTGAATGGGACAAACAGAATAATACTTTGACTGTCTGTGGCGGAAAAATGACACATAACGGACATGGAAAGCTAAGCACAAAACATCTGCCAGACGGAAAACTCCATGTAAATATGAATCCGTTCCCGGATGCAGTCTGTGCACTTGCTGCAATTGCAACCCAGATTGAAGGAACTGTTGTTCTTGAAGATGCTGCAGTTTGCCGCCGCAAGGAAACTGACCGCCTTAAGGCTTTAACAATTGAACTTAAAAAACTTGGTGCAGATATTGAAGAAACAGAAGATTCTTTAATTATTAACGGTGGAAAAAAACTTAACGGAGCCGTTGTAGAAAGTTATGACGACCACAGAATGGCAATGGCACTTGCCTGCCTCGGACTTGCTCTTCCTGAAGGACAGAAACTGACTGTAAAAGATGCAGAATGCTGTTCTGTAAGTTTTCCTCACTTTTTTGAAATAATGAACAGTGAACTCAACGCAAGCTTTGAAAAATAAAAGTTAACTGCTCTCGCGTCAGAGATAGCAGCGGTGCGAAGCAAAAAAAAACGGGGCTGTCCAAAAAGAATGGATAGCCCCGTTTTTTTTCGGATTCGAAATCCGTAGTGCAGTAGTCCAGGAACTATTTATTTCCTTCGATAACTACTGTGTTCCAGTTGTTTGGATCTGCAATTAAACCGTACTGGCGGCCTTTGAGTTCGTGCTGGAGTTCTTTTGCAACCGGGCCAAAGCCTTCGCCAAATACTGTTTTTTTGCCGTTAAGGTCTGTAATAGAAGACATCGGGCTGATTCCGGCTGCTGTTCCTGTTACGAAACATTCAACTGCTTTTTTCTGAACTTCCTTTACAGAAATCGGACGTTCTTCTACTTTGTATCCCTTTTCTTTTGCAAGTGCAATTACAGATTTGCGTGTAATTCCAGGGAGAATTGTGTCGCCGAGTTCTGGTGTAACAAGTGTCTTGTCCTTAAGAACAAAGAAAATGTTGCAGCTTGAACCTTCCTGGAAATATTTGTGATGAACTGCATCAAGGTAAACGCATTCAACATAACCTGCTTCTTCTGCTTCTTTTTTTGCAAGTGCAGAAATTACATAGTTTGAAGCACACTTAATGTAACCTGTTCCGTGTGGAGTAGCGCGTACACGATTTGTAATTACAGCTCCGTCGAGACCTTTCTTAAAGTAAGCAGAAACTGTTGTTGCACAGATAACTACATAAGGCTGTTTTGCACAACCAACACCGATAGCACCTTCTGAGTTCATGAACGGGCGCATATAGATTGAATCTGCATCAGCGTAGTCTGTTTTTTCCCAGTCAGGATTGTATTTTGGAACATAGCCTAAGGCTGCGTTGCGTTTTACAAATTCAACAGAAGCTTTTACATACTGTTCAACAGGAAAAGCCGGGCAGTAAAGACCTTTCATTGAGTTGTTAAAGCGTTTTCCGTTTTCTTCCGGACGGAATATTGCAACTCCACCGTCTTTTGTCGGAAATCCTTTCATTCCTTCAAAACAGCTGTAAGCGTACTGAGAAGTGTAAGATACAGTTGGAATTCCCATCTGGTTGCGTTTGTCTAAAACTGCCTGACGGTCAGCTTCTGACATAGCCATTAATTCGTCGTAAGGGATCTTGTCGCTTTCAAGCCATTCTTCGTCCCATTTTGTGGTTTCCGGGTTGTAGCGGGCAATGTAAGTGATTGGATAAAGGTTTAAAGCAAATGCCATTATTTTTCCTCCGGCAGGTGCGATAAAAGTCGTATCTGCGATTTTTCTAATAGAATATTACTTTTTTTATTATATGTAAAGAAATGAAGGCATACTAAAGTTTGTCGGGCGGTCCGGCGGCAGGCCGCCGTCGGGCTTTTCGTGGTTCCGCTGTCCGCTTCATTGCTTCGCAACGCGCCCTGCGCGCCACTACAATCCCTACCGCTTACAGCCTAAAACAATGTAATTGTGCATTTTTTAAAATAAGAGTAATATTTTTTGTCTAAAATTAGAACTTATAAGGAAATAAAAATGAAATTAACCTGTGGAATCGTTGGTTTGCCGAATGTCGGTAAATCTACAATTTTTTCTGCTCTTACAAGAGCTCCTGCAGAAGCTGCAAACTATCCGTTCTGTACAATTGAACCAAACCACGGAGTTGTTGAACTCCCTGACGAACGCCTTGATTTTATGGCAGGAGTGTTTCAGCCAAAGAAAAAAGTTCCTGCAACTGTTGAATTTGTAGATATTGCCGGTCTTATTAAAGGAGCTTCCAATGGTGAAGGTCTTGGAAACCAGTTCCTTGCAAATATCCGCGAAACTTCTGTAATTGCTCACGTTGTACGCTGTTTTGACGATCCGGATATTCAGCACGTACGCGAAGACGCAAAAACAGACGCTCCGATTGATCCTGAAAGCGACATCCTTACCATTAACTATGAACTTTGTCAGGCAGACATTGATACAATTACCAAGCGCGAAGACAAGGTTACACGCCAGATTCGTGCAATGGGAAAGGCAGAAGAAAAAAAGTTTGCCGGTTACCGCAGTGCAGTTGATAAAATCCTGCCGCTTTTGCAGCAGGGAAAATGTGCACGCCAGGCAGAATTAACAGAAGATGAACTTGAAGGCATTTACGACCTGCATCTTCTGACAATAAAACCTCAGCTTTTTGTCTGCAACATTGACGAAAACACAATTGCCGACGGTACAAACAAATATGTCGAAGCCGTAAAAAAGATTGCTGCAGAAGAAAAAAGCGAAGTAATCGTTATCTGCGGAAAATTTGAAAGCGATCTAGTAGATATTGAAACTCCTGAAGACCGCAAGGAATTTATGGACAGCGTAGGGCTCAAAGAATCTGGCCTTACGGTTCTTGCCCGTGCTGCCTACCATTTAATGGGCTTACGCACATTCTTTACCGGCGGACCAGATGAATGCCGTGCATGGACAATTAAAAACGGCGACAAGGCTCCTCAGGCTGCCGGCGTAATCCACACAGATTTTGAAAAAGGCTTTATTAAGGCAGAAGTTTACGCTGTTGAAGATTTACGCAAATACGGAACAGAAGCCGACATTAAGGCTGCCGGAAAGTATCGTCAGGAAGGAAAAGATTACGTTGTCCAGGACGGAGATGTAATGTTCTTTAAGTTTAATGTATAAAAAACAGAAAAAAGCGCCATTCACGGTGCTTTTTTTATGGGCGCGGACAGTGCATGCTGTTCGTCGGCAAAAATTAGCCCCGATTGGAACAGCGCCGAAGGCGTTGTTCTGACAGAATGTCAGAACAATGAAGCCGAAAGGCGGAACTGTGGAAAGCGGGACGCGGTATGTAAATTGTGCTCCACAAATATTTAAAATCAGGCGTATCTTCTTTATAATTGCCTTATGAACTTAAAATTTATTTCATGGAATGTAAACGGATTGCGCGCTGTAACTTCTAAAAATTTTTACGAAGATTTTAAGGCGCTGGATGCTGATTTTTTTTGTCTGCAGGAAACAAAGCTGCAGGAAGGGCAGATAGAAATGGAACTGCCCGGATATTTTGAATACTGGAATTATGCCTTTAAAAAAGGCTACTCTGGAACTGCAATTTTTACAAAACACAAACCCTTGAGTGTTTCTTACGGAATGAATATTGAAGAGCACGACAGCGAAGGAAGAATAATCACCCTTGAATATAAGGATTTTTATCTTGTTACGGTTTATACGCCGAATTCCCAGACTGAATTAAAACGCCTTGACTACCGCATGAAGTGGGAAACTGACTTTAAGGCATTTTTGCTGAACCTGGCTCAGAAAAAAGGTGTAATTGTCTGCGGCGACCTGAACGTTGCTCATAAAGAAATTGATATAAAAAA
Source organism: uncultured Collinsella sp. (assembly GCA_963613915.1). Lineage (GTDB taxonomy): Bacteria > Spirochaetota > Spirochaetia > Treponematales > Treponemataceae > Treponema_D. Next base: position 1,761 of record CAVEBK010000014.1, on the reverse strand, counting down.
TCCTGCTTCTAACAGACGTAATGCAGGTTTTACCGATGAAGAAAGACAGAAAATGACGGAACTTCTGGACAGCGGGTTTGTTGATTCGTTCAGATATTTTAATCCTGATACTGCAAATGCCTATTCGTGGTGGTCGTACAGATTTCATGCACGCGAAAAGAATGCAGGCTGGCGTATAGATTATTTTTTAGTCAGCGAAAATTTAAAAGACAAAATGACAGGGGCTTCGATTCATTCAGAAATTTTGGGATCGGATCACTGCCCGGTTGAACTAAAGCTGGATGCTCAGGTTTAATCCGGTTATCAGTTCAGCCGTTGTAGTTTTTTACTGAAACTTACAGTTTTTGCAGCATTACTGGCGTGTAAGTGATCTTGTGTCTACAATGCGCTTCATGTCGGCAATGTTGTTTACGATTATATTTGTGTCAAATACTTCGATTTTTTTAGACATTGCAAAACGGTTGATTTCGTCGTTTGTCTGTTCCATTGAAAGTGCTGCCCAGTGTGCAACATCCTGAACCGTTACATTAAAGCGGCGCTGTTTGTCGTTCGGGTTTATCGGTGGATTCATTTCGTCGAGCATGCAGAAAACATCTGCAATTCTTGCCTGTAAATCCTGGATTACGAGAATCTTAAAGCGGCGTTTCTGGTCGTAAATTCTCTTGCAGAAGAGTTTTAATATATTCAATGCAATCTGCGGGTTGCCTGTAATCAGAATTTCAAAATTTGCCTTGTTGAATTCAAGACAGGTTACGTTACCGGCCGCAAGGCAGGTTGCCGAACGTGGTGAATTGTCCAGAATTGCCATTTCGCCGAAAAATTCTCCAGGCTTTAAAATATCCAGGTTTTTGTTCTGTCCGTTTACGCATTTTACAAGACGTACGTTTCCGCTCTGGATTAAGTAAAAACTGTCGCCCGGTTCAAATTCTGTTATGATTACCTGGTTCGGTTCATATTTTTTTGCAAATCTGCTGAATGCAGGCAGGGCAAAGAGTCTGAGTGCCTTGTCTGTTGAATAATCAGCTGCAGAACTGTCAAAAGCTGATTCGTCAAACTGGCTTTTTGCACGGGCAGCAGAAGTTTTATACATTTTTATAACTTCATCTCTGTTAAAAGCATTTGGATAGAGTTTTAAATATGTAGCGCAGATGTCGCTGCAGGTTCTCCATTTTTCATCCTTAAAAAATGCCTGTGCAACGCTTAACATTCCGTTCTGCTGGTTTACGTCGAGTCCTTTATTTAGGATTTCTTCCGTTTTTTTGTGAATCTGCCTTAACTGATTTGAAAATACCCGGAGCATTTTCATTATCAGGTTTTTGTTTGAAGAAAATATTGTTTCAAATTCCTGGACAGTCAGCGCAAGACAAACTGAATCCATTAAAACTGTTGCAGTTTCTTCCCGCGGAAAATGTCCTAAGGCTGATTTTACTCCAAAAAATTCTCCGGTTTTTATCTGTTCGGTTATGGTCTGGTGTGTTTCGACGTCGATTGTTGAAATAATTACGCAGCCTTTCTGTAAAATGAAAACCCTTTCGTCGCGGTCTCCTGCAAAATAAATGATTGAGCCTTTATTGTATTGCATTATTTTAGGCATATTTTTCCTCTTGGCTGAAAGTTTGCATGATAAAATTTTTACAATGAATACTTTATTATAATCGAATTTGCAATTTTATTTCATTTGATAAAACAAAAATAACCAAAAATTGAAAACTTTTTTCATAAAAAAATGTCAAAAATCACAAATCAGCGCCATTTATATAG
>CAVEBK010000013.1:0-49474 GCA_963613915.1 uncultured Collinsella sp. | reverse complement strand
CGAAATGATTCTGTGGTACAAGCTCATCCAGACTCGGCGGCAGCAGCCACTGCTCATTCTGGTTGTATGGCTTGTATGTGATTTTATTGCTTACGCCTCTGCTCATATTTAAATTTTATCACAGAGAAATTTGTTTGTCTTTAAAAAAATTTAGGAGCTATCCATTCTTTTTGGACAGCCCCTTTAATTTTTATAAATCTTACAGATGAATTGTTTCGACCATGTAACGGATACAGGTTCCCGTTTTATCTTCTAACTGTTTTTCTACAATAAACACAAGGTTTCTTCCGGATTTATCACTGAAAATACGGTTAATTGTATAATTTGTAACGCCTTTTCGTTTAATGTCCGGATTTCCAACAATATTGCGGCTGATTACAGTTCCGTTTTCTTCCTGCTTTTCTAAAGAAATAAAGAAAGACGATTTACACTTTTCACCTTCGCCTTCAACCGTTTTTACAAGTTTTATGTGATAGTAAATGTTTTTTTCTGCACTCGAACCTTCAAAATCCTTAAAAACGATTTCTCCGGTAGAAGATGGCAGTTCCCTTGTAAACAAAAGGCTGTCCGCATCTGCTTTTTTAAGTTCATATTTTTTCAGCTTCCAGCTTACTTTTTTCTGCAATTCTTCAAAAACTTCTTTTCCGCTCTTTTTTTCAGTTGCTTCAGATGGAAGAGTTCTAAAGACTTCTCCGTCAATCCAGTCGTTTTTTTCTATATCTACGCAGTAAATTTCAGCATATCCCTGAAAGCTCTTATCGGTTTTTCCATATTCACCAAAAACATAGGTTTTACCGTCCTGAGAAAGTCCAAGATCAACAAAAGCCGCAGCATCTCCCGCAAACGAAAGCGAAACTGTCGCAAAAACCGTAAATAATGTTAAAAGCAGCTTTTTCATTTTTTCCCCCATTACAAGGCGCTCTTAAATTGAATTCAAAAGTAAAACTGATTCAACTTCCTTTTTATTTTCGGATTTTATTTTACAAGTCTTTACTTAATTTTTGATTGCTTTTAATATTCTGCTCATGACTTTAAAGACACGTAACCACATAATGCAGGTTTTTCTTTGTTTTTCACTTTTCTGCATTGCAAGTGCACTTGTGTTTTTTATCATTGCCCTGGTAAACAAGGCAATCACTCCGCCGCCAGATTTGAGGATTCCTCATTTTATGACAAAACTGCCTCTGCTTAAGTACAGTTTTGCAGCAACAATGATTTCAATCTGCTTAATCGTAATTTACGTTCCGGCAGCTACTTTTTTTTCGCTCAAACTTTTTCAAAATACGCAGTCAACAGAAATTGTCTTTTTTCTGGCCTTTTTAACGGGCTGTCTTTGCGAAGGAGTCCGCTTTTTAACTCCGCTTTTCGGGTTGTGGTCAACTTTTTCGGATTTACTTTTTTTCTGCGGAAGAATTATTTTTACTGGCCGGCTTTTGTGTCCGTTGAGTTTTCTTTTTGCAGCAATAACAAATTCTGTTGAACACCGTCAGGATATTGAACGCAACATAACAATTCTCTTTGCAGTCTGCGTTGTCTTTGCTGTAATCGTTCCAATCAACACGGCGCGCATTTCTTCTGCGGGAACAATAACCTGGGGTTTTCCGGCATTATTTTATGTTTCGCGTTTCTGCTTTGCACTTCTTGCAGCACTTTCGTTTTTAATTACGGGCATTCAATACAACACCCGCGAATACAAAAAGCTTGCAGTTTCTATGTTTGTTCTTTTAATGGGTTACGGACTTTTAGTAATTGCAGACAACTTTTTCTTTATGGCAGCAGGAACGCTTCTTTTAGCCGGCGGGTCTTACATTTATTTAAAGACACTTCATTCAATTTACATGTGGCGTTAAGAGCACAAAACCTGGGCAAGTAAACCAATACCAAGCGGAATACAGATATTGTCAAAATCCTTTAGCGGGAGTCCTTCTATTACAGTTGCAGCAAGTGCAAGTACACAGGACAGCTGGCTGTTTCCAAGAACAAAAAAACTTGAAATAAAAACGGCAATAAAGCAGGTTAAGCTTCCGGCTGCAGTTTTTCCGCCTGTAAAAGGAACTTCAACATGACCAAAAGTTTTTCCGGCAAGGCTTGCAAGCCCGTCTCCAAAGGCAAGAGAAAAAATTCCTGCAGTTGAATAAGGTTCGCTGCAGAAAAAAGCACACAGTAAAACGCCGCAGACAAGGGTTACAGGACCAAGAACAAATTTATTATTGTCTCTTGCACGCGCTGCAGCCACTGTCACAGAACTTACAAGAGGAACTGAAATTCCTTTTAGCCGTAAAATTTCAGAAAGTGAATAGAAAATTCCTGCAAGAAAAAGACAGCAGAGAGTTGGAATTCTATAAAAATGAAGAAAAAGTGGAACAAAAGCCACGCAGATATGAATTGTTTTTCTAAAAACTTCTTTTTTTAATGCAATGAGATGCTTTTTTATTTCAATTCCAATCCGCGGACAAAACATTTCTTCCCCTGTAAAAGCAAATTATTCGAGAACTTTTTCGCCGACAAGCGTTTTTGGAATTTCTGTGTAAATTGCCGGTTCAAAATCTGCCCTCGACGCCGTAATGTATTTTGAATTCTGCAGGGCAAGGTTACTTCCACCAAGGCGAATCATTGTCTGCTGGTTGCGGGTAAGAGCGTCCCATGCACGGATTGATTCTGCAAAACATGCAAAACTGTTTCCGTTTTTCTGGCTTTTTCCAGTTCTTCTTGAAATCTTATAAAGAACAACGCCAAGATTATTGTTTACCTTAAGATACATTTCTACAAGACTGTTGTCTTCTTCCTTCTGCTGAGGGAACAGCATTTCATGATGAACTTTTTCGCTGTCAAGAATAGAAAGAAGCTGGCTGTAAATTCCCTGGGCAGCATTATTGTTTCCACGCAAAACCAGGGCATTTGCAAGAGAAAGTAAAAGATTCGGATCATTTTTAACTTTTTCGTAAGCCTTATTAAAAAATTCAAGGGCGGAAAGATAATTCTGTTTATTGTAGTTTATTGCTCCAATCCTGAAATTTATTCCAGGAGTTCCGTTTTTATTTACAACTGCCTGTTCATAGTTTTTAAGGGCAGCATCCATGTCGCCTGAAATAAAATATTCAATGTCGCCCATGTCTGCGTAGAGTTTTCCTGTATTTAAATCGCCTTCAAAACCAGTTCTTTCGTGTTCATTCTGGAACAGTGTAATTCCGCGGGTATAAACTTCCTGAGCCTTTATGTACTGACGCACATCTGCAAAAAGTTCGCCTAAAATACGGCAGGAATCAATTTCCTGGTAAACAGTCTTTTTTGTGCGGAATTCAAGCTTATCAAAACAGTCAAGGGCAGTCTGAAGTTCACGGCGGGCTGGTTCAAAATTTGAATTATGTTCATAATAGCGCGCCATATTGTAATGAACGGTCGGATTTTGAGGTTCAAGTTTTATGGCAATATCAAGCATTGCCTTTACATCTTCGATTTTTGCACGCAGATATTCATCTGCACGGCTCAAAGGTCCATAAAGTTTGTCTAAAAGATAGCCGGAAAGTTCTGTCCAGTCTTTTGCAACCAGGGATTTTTCGCGCGGAAAGAATCTCTGCTTTAATTCAATTACATTTTTAAGGTTGTCTGTGCGTATAAAATAACGGAGCAGACGCGACATATAAAGGTCAGATTCTTTTGCAGATTTTGCCCCCTGGGCAAGTTCAAGATATGTGTCGCGGGCCTTGTCGTATTTTGATTTATCAGTTTCGCCCCATTCAAGGAAGATGTCTCCAAGTAAAAGACGGGCGTCAGGATCGTTAATATGATAATCCAGAACTTCGCGACGGACTGTGTTTTCTGCCTTTTCGTAGTTTGCCCTGTCGTAAAGTTCCATTTCTGCCCATTCAAGTCCGGCCGGCTTGTCGTGCTTAAAAACTTTTAATGTGTTTTTGTACATAGCTTCTGCACGATCAAACTGTTTATGTGCGCGATAGCCCCGGGCATATTTATAGAACCATTTTTTTACAGAGCGATATTGCACGGCCTGAGTGAATTTTGCTTCTGACTGAGGATATTCGTTATTTTCGAGAAGTGTGTAGCCCTGTTTATAAAGCATGCCTGCCATTACAGGTTTATAGATGAATAAAACTCCAGCCTGAAAAAGCAGGGCACAGACAATAGAAATTACAACTGTTAAAACCGCTCCTGGAATAATTCTGTTTTTTAACTGATACTGGAACGACTGCTTGTACGCTTCGTACTGTGCAACTGAACGTCTTTCGTAATCGCGGGGAACGTCAATTGAAATATCGAGCATTTTTTCAAGCTGAGAAGCAAGCTGACGTGCAGGAGTTTTCTTTAGGATTTTTTCTATAACTTCAAAAACTGCATCATCAGTAAATTCATTTTTTACGATTAAATCTTCTACAGCAAGACGAAGGTTTAAAGGATATGCAGAAAGATTTTTTCTGAATTTTTCGTATTCTTCTTCGGTAAGCGTATTTTTTGGTTTTGCCCCGGCCTTAGAAAAATCAACGACATCAACTTTTGGCCGGCCTTTTTTGTCAAAAGCAGCGGTCTGGGTATCAGAAAATCCGGGAATGTTAAAGTCTTCGCTGTCGAGGATAAAATCATCTTCCGGATTGTTTACTTTGGCCTGGGTCGGCTTAAACTCATCTTCTATATTTACGACAGGAGAGCCGAAATCAATATCGCCTGCACCTTCTAAGCCTTCCAGGGCATTGCTGTAATCTTCGGAAGGAACGTCGTCACTGGCATCAACAGGGAGGTTTAATCCTTTTAAAATTTCCTGTGCTGCAGAATCATTTTCAGCTTCCATACTGTTTAATTCTGCAGAACTGTCTGCACCGTCAGTATCTGTTAAAGAAGCAGCATTGTCTGCACTTTCAAAATCTCCAATATCAGGAATATCAAAATCTGATGCACTGAAAGGAGAATTTTCTTCGGTTGAATTTTCCTGCTCCGGCTGTTCTAAAGAGCCAAAGTCTTCAGAAAAATTATTTTCTGCACCCTCGTTATTCTGTGCGTCAGGCGTTTCTTCTGCCGTTTTTGCTTCTGGCAGCTCTTCGTTTATCGAATTAAAAGAAGAGCCAGAATCTGAACCAAAATCCGGAAGGTCAAAATCGTTGCTGGAAATGCTTTCGGAGCTTTCGCTGTCTTTGTCGCTGTCAGCCTGTAACTCAGCCGAATCTTCTGCTTCGCTAAAGTCCTGATTTTCTGCCGGTTTTTCTTCAAAAGTTTCTGCGTCTTCTGGAATCTCGTCTTTTAAAGAAGAATCCATTTCAAAATCGTCTTCTGGAGCACTTCCGTCTAATTCTGCAAATTCGTCCGGAAGATCGGCATTTAAATCGATTGCGTCTCCGTCAAAAGAAAATTCATCGTCTGGAATTGAACTTTGTTTTTGTTCAGTTTCCTTATTTTCTTTATTTTTGTCGTCGTTAGTTTCAGTTTCGCTTTTTTCGATTGAAGCAAGGTCACTGAATTCTTCTAAATCTGGAACAGAAAAATCACTTTCTTCGTCTGCAGCCTGCTGTTCGTCAATTTCAGGTTCTTCTTCCTGGATTTTATCTTTTGAATTTTCAGCAGCCTTTAAAAGAGATTCAAAATCAAGGTCTTCTAATGGAGTTTCTTCCGGTTTTTCTTCTTCCGGAGGATTTGGAGTTTCCTCTTCGTCCAGAAAGTCGCTTAAATCCGGCATGGAATCTGCAGCTGTATTTTGAGAATTTAAAAGAGAATCCAGGTCAAAAGAATCAGAAGTGTCTGAATCCTGTTCTGAAGAATCTGGGGCAGAAAGAATGTCATCTGTTGAATCTGAATCTTTTTGAGAATCTTTTGAAGAGTCAGGCAGACCAAGAACAAAGTCTTCTGAATCGTCTTCTTCAGAAATTCCTTCCGGGAGAGGAACGACTGCCGGTTTTTCTCCGCGCTGTGCACGAATTTTTACTTCGTCACCAATATTCAGCATGTCATTTGTAAATTTCTTGAGTTGATTTAATCCCGGCATTTACTTTAATTTTACTCCAGATAAAAATTGATAACAAGAACACTTCTGATTTGATTTTCGGAAATCAGTTTATTCTTCTTTAATAAATTAGTTTAATGAATAGATTCAAATAGCCTCTCACCGATTTTTCTTTACAGCGCGCCAGGGAGGGCGCATAAACGGCAATTGACCGCAAGAAACAAAGTTTCTTGACGCGACACGATGTCGCAAAAAGACCATCAAAAAAAATAATTAAACCGGGGCTTTTTTTTTACCGAAAATCTGAGCATGAAAAAGTCTTTTATTTTTACTTTTTTAGCGTGCTGTTTATTCTGTCCTCTTTTTGCTGCAGAAGCTTTAAAGGCAGACACTTACGATTACGACAACCTTGTAACTTCGGTGCGTGGAGTTCATTCTCCGCTTATTTCTGATGATTACATTCTTTTTACGGCAGAAAAAAATTCGCGCAGCGTTGGAATTGTTTTTGATTTTGAAAATTTCAGTAAAATTCACGCTTTTTCGTTAAGAAGAACTTTTGATTCCGAAGGGGAGCAGACAAATGCCTGGTATTTTTACGCTTTTAAAATTCCCCCAAAACTAAAAAGAATTTCCTACAAACTGATAATTGACGGTCTCTGGACTACAGATCCTACAAACCCGAATACTTTTTACGACGCGGAAAATTCGCTGACTCTTTCGTATGTTGACATTCCGCAGACTAAGGCAGCTGCAACCGAAAAAACAGACAACGGGTTTACAAAATTTGTGTGCACAGGTGAACCGGGACAGAAAATCCGCATTGCAGGAACTTTTACAAACTGGGACAGCTGGATTTACGAAATGAATGAAGTTTCTCCAGGAAAGTATGAATTGTCGCTGCCTCTCCCGAAAGGAACTTACTACTACGCCTACTTTACAGGCTTAAAAAGCTTTATAGATAAAACAAACCCGAACAAAGCCTACACCACCGACGGCAAAATCGTTTCTTCCATCACGGTGAATTAAAGGCTTTCTAAAATAAACGCAACAGGGATAGGAATGGGCGCAAAGCGCGTGCAGAGCACCGGAGGCGCGCAAGACGCCGCAGCCATGGATAGCCCGGCCGGCACGAAGTGCCGGGTTGCCCGTAAAATTTAAAAAAATGCCTAGTATTTCAATAAAAGACGCAAAATGATACAATCGCTTTTAACGAGGTGAATTTTACTATGTATCCATTTGAGAACATTGAGCCTAAATGGCAGAAATACTGGGACGAAAATAAAACTTTTAAGGCAGTTGAGGACGAATCTGTTCCTAAGGAAAAACGCCGCTACATTCTTGACATGTTTCCTTATCCGAGCGGAGCGGGACTTCACGTTGGACATCCGGAAGGATACACGGCTACTGATATTTATTCACGCTTTCTGCGCATGAACGGTTACAACGTTCTTCATCCGATGGGTTACGACGCTTTTGGTCTGCCGGCAGAAAACTATGCAATTAAGACGGGAACTCATCCTGCAGAAACTACTTTTAAGAATATTGAACATTTTACTCAGCAGATTAAGGCTCTCGGTTTTTCTTATGACTGGGACCGCGAAATTAAAACCTGCACTCCAGACTATTACAAATGGACTCAGTGGATTTTCCTCCAGCTCTACAAAAAAGGCCTTGCTTACGAAGCTCAGACTCCGATTAACTGGTGTCCTTCGTGCATGACAGGGCTTGCAAACGAGGAAGTTAAGGAAGGTCACTGCGACCGCTGCGGTGCTCAGGTTACCCACAAAGTTATCCGTCAGTGGATTTTAAAGATTACGGCTTATGCTGACCGCCTTTTAAGCGACCTCGACCCCCTCGACTGGCCTGAAAGCGTAAAGGCAATGCAGCGCAACTGGATCGGACGTTCTGTCGGTGCAGAAGTTGACTTTACAGTTGCTGACAAAGATGGAAAGGCTACAGAACAGAAACTCACAGTTTACACAACAAGATGCGACACTCTCTTTGGAGCAACTTACATGGTTGTTTCTCCGGAGCATCCTTTAATCGAAAAACTTACGACAGCTGAACAGAAAGAAGCTGTAGAAAAATACCGCGAAGAAGCAGCCAAAAAGTCTGACCTTGAACGCACAGACCTTGCAAAAACCAAGACCGGCGTTTTCTCAGGAAGCTACGCAATTAACCCGGTAAACGGAAAACTCATTCCAATCTGGGTTGCAGACTATGTTCTTATTTCTTACGGAACAGGTGCTATTATGGCAGTTCCAGCACACGACACACGCGACTGGGAATTTGCAAAGAAATTCAATCTTCCGGTTATCGAAGTTTTAAAATCTGAAGTTGACGTTCAAAACGAAGCCTGGACTCAGGACGGAATCCACGTTAATTCTGAATTCTTAGACGGACTGAACAAAAAAGACGCAATCGAAAAAATGCTCGAATTCCTTAAAGAAAAGAAAATCGGTCACAAGGCTGTAAACTACAAGCTGCGCGACTGGGTTTTCAGCCGCCAGAGATACTGGGGAGAACCGATTCCTCTCGTTCACTGCCCTTGCTGCGGAACTGTTCCTGTTCCGGAAGATGAACTTCCTCTTGAACTTCCTGCCGTAAAAACTTATCAGCCTACAGGAACCGGCGAAAGCCCTCTTGCAGGAATTGAAAGCTGGGTTAACTGCAAATGCCCGAAATGCGGAGGCGACGCAAAGCGCGAAACAAACACAATGCCTCAGTGGGCAGGAAGCTGCTGGTATTATCTTCGCTACATTGACCCGAAAGACAGCGAAAGTTTCTGCGCACCAAAAAAAGAAAGCTACTGGATGCCGGTTGACCTTTACGTTGGAGGAGCAGAACACGCAGTTCTTCACCTTCTGTATGCGAGATTCTGGCACAAGGTTTTATATGACTGCGGCGTAGTTTCTACAAAAGAGCCTTTCCAGCGTCTTATAAACCAGGGAATGATCACTTCTTTTGCATTCCAGAGAAAGTCAAAATCCCTCGTTGCAGTTGATGCTGTTGAAGAAAAAGACGGCAAATACTACGCAAAAGACGACGGCGAAGAGCTTGAGCGTGTAGTGGCAAAAATGTCAAAATCGCTCAAAAACGTTGTAAACCCTGACGAAATGATAAAAACCTACGGTGCCGACAGCGTGCGCATGTACGAAATGTTCATGGGACCGCTCACAGTTTCTAAACCGTGGAACACACAGGGCTTAATCGGCGTAAACCGTTTCTTAGATAAAATCTGGAATCTGTCAGAAAAGCCGATGAGCAACGTTGATATTACGGGAAAACTCGACAAAGACCTTGCAGCCCTGCGCAAAACTTACGCAAAGACTGTAAAAAAGGTAACGGAAGATACAAACAACCTCGACTTTAACGTTGCAATCAGCCAGATGATGATTTTCGTAAACGAAGCTTCTAAGTTTGACGCAATTCCAAAAGCAATGTGGGAAGGATTTGTCTTAATGCTTTCTCCATACGCTCCGCACCTTGGCGAAGAATTGTGGGCAAAACTCGGACACACAAAAACAAATGCCTACGAACCATGGCCGACATTCGACGAAAGCTACTGCAAGGACGACACAAAAGAGTTCCCGGTTATGATTAACGGAAAACTCCGCGCTAAGTTTGAAGCAGCAGCCGACGCCGACAGTGCAACTCTCGAAGCTATGGCAAAAGAAACCGACGGCTATAAAAAGTTCACCGACGGAAAAACGGTAGCAAAAATCATCGTTGTTCCAGGCAAACTCGTAAACGTAGTTGTAAAGTAGAAAAAACTAAAAAGCCCCTGAAGTTAAGTTTCAGGGGCTTTTTTTTGTCGGGCGCTCCCCGCCTGCGCGGGTCGGGCTACTCCAGGTTACGCTTTCGCTTCATTGGCACTGCGTGCCAACGCTTCGCGCCCTGCGTATCCCTAGCGCATATTCTTCCAGGCGTTGATAAATTCAATCATAAACTGCTGAACGTCGCTGAACCATTTTTTCTGGAAGTTGCAGGCTTCTGTTCCAATGTAGCGGAAATGCCAGCTTTCCCAGCGGTAGCCTGTTACATCTTCGTATCCGTGTGGAAAACTCAGGCTCCAGCCGTACTTGGCTGCGTTTTTGTATACCCACTCGCCAGCCTTTGTCTGTGCAAAATCGTCATCTACAGGGGCAAAATCAATTGCCATTCCAAGCTGATGCTGGCTTGTTCCTGCCCTTGCACTTTCACGCTCGGCTTCTTCCAGTCCGTCTACCTTGACCCAGTAATTAAAAAGATTTTTCTGATATTCGTACGAACGGTAACTTGAACTTATTGTAAGCGTAATTCCATCTTTTTTAGCCGCATCTCCAAGAATTTTTAAGGCAGCAAAACTTTCCGGGCGCAGGCTTAAGTTATTCTTGTTTATTGCGTAACTTTCATTTTTTTCAAGATGAATTAAACCTTTCGGCTCATAAGTTTCGCCAACGTTGTGGGTTTTGTCGATTAAATAAAAAGGACTTAAATCATCTTTAGAAAAGTTTTTTTCACTTTCAAGGACACTGTAAAGGTCGTTAAGGAATTCCTGGGGGTCGCCGTTTGGAATTGAGTCCTTACATTTCTGGCTCATGGAAGACAAAACTTTATTCAATTTTTCTATTTCCGGAGAAACAGCATTTTTTGTCTGTGCATAAACGACAGGCGACAAAACAGAAACAGCATTTTTCTGGTCTTTTGAAGAACATCCGCTAAAAAAAACAGCACAGACAGCAAAAGATGCAAAAATCAGTTTTTTCATAAAACTATTCAACCTCGGTTACAGAGTGAATAAAATAAAATGCGTCGATAAATCCTGTATCCTCCAGAGCCTTACGGACAGTTACAGAAGGATTTAAAAGATAAAGTCTGTGGGAAAATTCTTCTGCATCGTTAAATCCGCCCATAATAAGCCCGACGCCGGCTGAATCAATCGATTCAACAAGCGAAAGATCAAGAACAAGATTTGAGTCAATTACAATCGTATAAACCTTTTCTTTTAATTCATCAATTGTGTAAGAATTAATTACACCGGAAATTTCGTAGAGAACGTAGTTTGCACCGTATTTTTCAATTACTTTTAAGGTATCCATTCAGTTTCTCCAGAGCTGTAATTTTTATTTTTCAAGACGTTTGATTATTAAAATCGAAACATCATCATCAAGTTCTTTTGCAAGAAAATCCGTTGCAGTGTTATAAATATTCTTTGCCATTGTGGCAGCCGAATATGCAGTATTTTCTATAATTGAACGCTGGATTCTTTCTTTGCCGTAAACTTCGCCACGAAGCGATTTTGAATCGATTAAACCGTCAGTACAGGTTACGATAATGTCTCCGGGATTCAATTTTACTTTTTTAACCTTTATGTATTTTGAAATTTCTTTTGCAAAGCCTAAAACCCTGCCTTCACCCTGAATTTCAATTACATTATTGTAAGATTTTGTATAAAGGAACAAAGACGGAACTCCGCAGTTAATGTAATACATTGTATCGTCGTTAAAATCAATCAATGCAAAAACACCTTCAAAGAACGTTCCTTTCGGCAGGTTGAATCTGATAAAGGAATTCACCTTTTCTACAAGAAGTTTAAAGTCGCGGGTTTCCTGCAGGAATGTGCGGATAATCGACTTTATGATTACCATACTCATGGAAGCAGAAATTCCTTTTCCACTTAAGTCGCCGAGGACAAAGATATGACGGTTTTCTGAAAGACGGATAAGGTCAACAAATTCACCACCAATGTTGTGGGCGTGTTCCATTATGTATCCGGTATCAAATTTTTTATTTTTAATCGGATCCATATTCTCCTGGATCGAAGTAATAATCTGGCTTGACATGCGGATTTCGCGGTTTACAGTTCCGACAATCGACTGGTTTGCAATGTTGCGCATGTAGTAACCAAAAACAAAGAAGTAAGAATAGAATTTTGTAAACGTAGTTAAATCGTAGTCTGCATAAATGTTTCCGCCGGCTTTCTGACCAAGGGCAATCAAACCGACAATACGGCGTCCTTCTGCAAGAAGAATCAGTGCTTCAGAAGAAGTCTGGGCAAACAACGGAAGCAAATCTCTTCTGATGCGTTCAAAAGTGTGTCCGTTATCAACTTCACTTTTTAACACAATAAGGCGGTTTTGATTAAGCATTGTTTCAAATACAGGATTTTTTATGTCGAGGGTAAGTTCCTGCTTGCCCGGCTGATCATAAATTGACTTAAGGCAGTTTTCGCTTTCTACAAAAATGCGGATATCCGAAAGACCAAGGTTGTGAATAAAAATATTCTGCATGTTGCGGACAATGTTTTCAGGTTCGTCAGAATAGTCGAGTTTAGAAATCTGTTCTTCAAAAACTTCCGCATACTGGAACGAACGGAAATACTGCTTTTTAGAAAGGAATTTTGAAACCTGATAGGAAATCGTAATACAGACAACAATTACGATTGCAATTTCAAAGAAGAATAGAAAGTGCGATTTTGCAAATTCCGGCCAGAGACGAGGAAAGAGAATTCCTACGATAACAGCTGGAATAAGATAACTTACGATAAATGTAATAAATACACCAACGGCATATTTTACGTCGTACAAAAAGTTCTGGCGCGAATTATACGAAAGAAAAACATGAATAACTCCGACACCAAACAAAAATAAAGAAGAAAACATCGGAACGCGTCCGCGGGCCCGGGCAATTACCCAGAAACAGAACCAGCCTGCAAACAGGGCGAGAGCATTCATAACTGACTTTTGAAGGTTAAGTCTGTCTTCGCGGTTTTCTGCACGCAGAATCATTATAAGGACAGACAAAAAAGGAAGGCCTACTAAAAACAGATTGCGGTAAACGTCAAACCAGGTAATCGGAAAATAGTTTGTAAGATGCCCCGTAAAAAACGGTTTTGAAGCAACGCTTATTCCCAGAAAGTCTGTAATTGTGACAGAATCAATTTTTGCAAAACAGAACCATACAGTGGCTAAAACAAGAACCCATTTTACAATTAAGGCCGCTTTCGGTCGTTTGTAAGAAGGAAAGCAGATGCTGTAAAGACAGAAATCGAGGGAATAAATGGTTGCAAAAACAAGAGTAACGCGAAAGAACATCAATGGCAGACGGTCAGCAGCGTAAGTGTTAGACCACAGCATAAAAGCCATTGCACTTGCTGCTACTGCAAGGTAAACGCTCATGCGTGTAAGAGGATTGTTTTCAACTTCGCCAGAAGTACGGTCAATATAGAATGCAAGTCCAACGGCAAATAATGCCATTACAAGGTTAAGAACTACGTAAATCATCTTTTCCCCCTAGCCCTGAAGTTTTGCGACAAGCATTGTAAGGTCGTCGTGCAGTCTTGTGTCAGCATTGTAACTGAATACAAGGTCAGTAATGTCTTTAATAAATTCACGAGGCTCTTTTGAAGCACTTTTTTTGATTGTGTCCGTAAAAAGCTGGGTGTCGCCAAGTTCAACCTTGTCTGCGTTCATTACTTCAGAAACCCCGTCGCTGGCCATCATAATAAGGTCGCCGGAAAAAAGCCTCTGTTCACTTACTTCAACTTCATCAATCGGAATAATTCCTACGATCGAACAGTTGGAAGAAAGTGACTTAATTCTATAACCTTCCGGAGAACGGGTTACAATAATCGGGTCGGACATAGAAGCGTTTACATAACGGATAGTCATTTTCTGTGTGTCGATAATTCCAATAAACAAAACCGTATATTTATCCTGCAGATGCATTCCCTTAATGGCTTTATCAATTGCCATAATCATGCCGGGCAGGTCTTCCTTGTTTTCCATGATTTTTACAGTGTTCATTACGAGTCCCATGACGAGGGCAGCTGCAAGACCTTTACCAGAAACGTCGCCAAGCATTACAAGAGTTTTGTTCTCGTCAATCGGAAGCACTGTGTAATAGTCACCGGAAACATTGATTAACGGCCTGAAGTAAGCAGAAAGCTTCATTCGTTTTACAGACGGCATTCTCTGCGGCAAAAAGGAACGCTGGGTTTCTGCAAGCTGTTCCCATTCCTTTGAAAGTTCAGAAATTTCAGAAAGGCTCGAAATTGTTTCTGAACGCAGCTGGAATCTTCCAAGTTCTTCGAAAAGTCGTGGAAAAACTTCCATATCAAAAAGTCTTGTATAACGGCAGAAAACAAAAAAGTGACAGCCTTTGGAAGCAATAAAAAATCCACGTGCCCTGCGGATTTTAGAAACAATACCAAAGTTTTCGCCTAAAAAGTAAATTCCGTCGTTCCATTCAAGCGGATAGTTGCGTTCAAGCTGAGCCATAAAATTCTGGTCGCTCGTAATTCTGTTCGGGGAATTGTAAAGAACGTAATTTGTAATTTTGTTGATGTAAAGGACAGAACAGTCAGCTTTAAGTTCAAGAACGCTGGCAATAAGGTTGTAAAAATCTTCCATTGAGTAGCAAAGACGCAGTTTATCAACAAATTCTGACATAAAGGCAGTTGCACCACGCCGCATTGTTGTTTTTTCAAGATGAAGGCGAATCATCGTATACATCGTACTTGCAACCATAATCAAGACGCAGAACAAAACAGCAGTTACTGTCGTCGGGAACGTATTTGAATAGTCAACAAAGTCGTTTATTTTTGTCTGTGGCACAAGGTAAACGGCAAGAGAAAGAAAAATTAATGCCAGAAAGATGTAAATTAACGTAAGGTAAATTCGTCTTCGCGCTTTAAACATATAAACCTCAAAAAAAATATTAAAAATGTTCAGAAAGTAATTTTCAATCAGCGTCATTCCACTGCTTCCTGAACAAGTTCAATGCAAATTCTTACAATACCCTTTGTTTATCGGCAGAAAATTCAAAAAACATAACAGGCCGCGTCTGCTTAAACGAGCATTGATTTATAGATTTTGTATGTTGAACCGCAGTTGTGGCATACAATTTCCAGCGGATCAGGATCGTTTGCAAGGATGTCTTTTAATTCACCGGCAGGCATGGCTTTTATCTGCTGTGCATAGTAGTCTGCGCTGCACGGGCAGTCAAAGATTATGTCGCGGCTTAAAACAGCAGTCGGCTTAAATTCCCTGAAAAGTCCGTAAATAACGTCTTCCATGTCTCCGCCGTCCGCAAACCATTTACCGATTGAAGGCATTGCCTTAAAAGCATTTTCTACTTTTATCAAAAGTTTTTCGTCTTCTTCGTCACGGTTTTCAAGTTCGTTTTCAACCTGTTCAGTCTTAAAATCAGACTTTCCGCCAGCCTTTGGCAGAGCCTGCAAAAACATTCCGCCGGCTCCAATAACGCGCCCCTGCCTGTCAAACTGAATGCTCGTATTAAAAGCAGTGTGAATCTGTTCACTCTGAGCAAAATAATGAGTCAAATCCTTTGCAATGTTTTTATAAAGAATTTCAGTCATTCCGACCTGAGGAGTTTTCATTCCTTCGCCCATTCTGCGCACTGTCAGAGTTCCTTCACCAAAAAAAGGAGCTAAATCCCAGTTTTCAAGAGGTTTTTCCACGGGAATCGGATTCTGAAGCAGGTGTCCGCGCACATAGCCGGAAGAATCAGCTTCTACACCAAAGCCTACAGCCGGCCCGTTTGTTTCGTAATGAAAAGAAATATGTTCACGGCCTTTCATCGTCGGAATCATTAAAGCAGCACAAAGTTCAGCCTGGCCAAGCACAAGAGTTTCTAGAATTCCTAAATGTTCATTGGCACGCATCTGGTTTACAAGCCTTGTTCCGTTCAAAAATGCACCGCGGACACGACCGTCAGCCATAACAAAAATCGTCATTTCATCTTTATGGATTTTTTCAAGATGTTCTAAAAGTTCTGTATCAGTAATTTTTTGAGTAATCATAAAATCATTATAAAAAAAATTTAATCCTGCGTCATTAAAGTTTTATATTTAAGGAGCGCAGTTACGGCCCGCGTCCCGCTTTGCACAGTTCCGCCTTCCGGCTTCATTGTTCTGACATCCTGTCAGGCAACAAATGCTTTTGCATTTCTTGCGGTCTGCAGTCCTTATGTGCCATCCGTGGCACCGTGCACAGACAAATAAATATTTTGCTTAGCAAAAAAAAATAATGTCAGTACAACGCCTTCGGCGCTGTTCCAATCGGGGCTAGATTCTGCACAAAAGATCAGCATTCACTCTTCGCGCCCGTAAAAAAAAGACTGCCCGAAAAACGAACAGTCTTTTTACGAAAAGTTCCGGCTCAGGCCCGGAATGCAAAAATGCAGGAGGCTTCGCTCAGCATCTTTTTTCTTATTTTACAAATTCCTTTTTAAGGAAGTCTAAGTCAAGTTCCGGATAAAGAACAAACCTGCTCAAAAGCGACTGAACGCGTTTTGAAGCTGCTTCCTTTACGCCTTCGTCAAGAACAATCTTGAGTTTTGCTGGCTTGCCGTCTTTTGTAACGCCAGGTTTTGTTCCTTTTAAAACCATGTCGATTATTGCAGCAACTTCCTTCATTTCGCCTTCTTTCATTCCAAGAGTTGTAAGGGCCGGAGTTCCAAGACGAAGTCCTGAAGTGTACCATGCGCCGTTCTTATCATAAGGAAGGGCATTTGCGTTTGTTGTAACGCCAGCCTGGAAAAGAGCTGCTTCTGCCTGTTTTCCTGTAAGTCCGTAAGAAGTAATGTCTGCGAGCATAAGATGGTTGTCTGTTCCGTTTGTCTGCAGGCGGATACCAAGATCCTGGAGTTCTTTAGCCAGAGCCTGGGCATTTTTTACAACCTGGTGAGCGTATTCCTGATATTCCTTGGAATTTGCTTCTTTAAATGCGATTGCCTTTGCAGCCATTACGTGTGGGAGTGGTCCGCCTAAAACCATAGGACAGCCCTTGTTAACGTAGTCTTCAAATTCTTTTTTGCAGAGAATCATGGCACCGCGTGGTCCGCGCAGGGTTTTGTGTGTTGTTGTTGTTACAACGTCTGCCCATTTTACAGGATCAAAGTCGCCTTCAAAAACTTTTCCAGCAACAAGACCGGCAAAGTGAGCCATGTCTACCATAAGAACAGCTCCGCACTTGTCTGCAATTTCGCGGAAGCGCTTAAAGTTGATTGCGCGCGGATAAGCTGAATATCCCGTCAAAAGAATCAAAGGTTTTACTTCCATTGCCTGCTTTTCGATTGCGTCATAGTCTAAAAGCCCGGTTTCCTTATCTACTCCGTAAGGATGGCTTTCGAACATGCGCGCAGAAATATTCATTTTGTAGCCGTGAGTAAGGTGGCCGCCGCACGAATAGTCAAGACCCATGAGTTTCTGGTTTCCAAAGCGGTGGCGGAGTTCGTCAAACTGTTCTGCAGTCAAATCGTTCAATGATTTTACACCGAGTTCCTGGAGGGTCGGAGTTTCTACCTTTGCAGAAAGAATTGCCCAGTATGCAACAAGGTTTGTGTCAGCTCCAGAATGTGGCTGAACATAAGCATAGTCAGCGCCAAAAAGTTCTTCGGCTTCGCGGGCAGCTGTCATTTCTACTGCATCAACGTTTACGCATCCGCCGTAATATCTGTGCTCAGGATAGCCTTCTGCGTATTTATCTGTAAGAAGGTTTCCCATTGCAGACTGAACTGCAAGAGAGCAGTAGTTTTCAGAAGCAATGAGCTTTAAGTGACTGCGCTGGTTTTCAATTTCATTTACAACATCAGCGGCGATTGAAGGATTTACAGAAGCAACCTGCTGAAGGTTTGCAACGTAAGCTGTCATTGCAACGTTCGGTTTTCCGTTGCATGAAGAAAGGTAATTTTCCAAAGGTGTAGCCATAGCCTTTTTAGCTCCTAAAATATAACAAGATATTGAAAGCAATCTTATAAAGAATTTAAGGTTTTAGCAATTATTTTGACTTTTTTTAATATTGTATTAATTGATAAAAATGCACATTGACAAAAATGCTTCAAAACTGTAGCAAAAAAAGCTGTAACCTTAGCAAAAAGGCAGATGTTTGTTCTTTTAAAAGCAGCGATTGTTTAAACAGAATAAAACTGATATAGTGAGCGCATTATGACAAAAAAAATTCAACTTATGACACTTTCTGCGGCAATGATTCTTTCAGTGTCGCTTTTTATTTCATGTTCTTCTGTTCCAAAGGAAATTCCAGAAATGACATCCCAGGAACTTATCCAGAACGGACAGACGTGTTTTGAATCTGCAAACTACAAGGCAGCCCTTGCCTACTTTAATACAGCCCTTGACCGCTTTTCTGACTGGCCGAATGTCTATATCGAAGCAAGTTACGAAATCGGCCATGTTTACATGAAGCAGAAAAAATACAGTCTTGCAGAGCCGATTTTTAATGAACTTCTCGACATCTACAAAACTTCAACTCCGGGAACATATCCTGCAGCTTACAGAAAACTTGCAGAAATCGAGCTTGCAAAAATTCCACACAAAAAATAGTTTCTTTTATCTTCCGCGGGCAGATTTGTCGTCCGGCACAATAATTGCATCAATTATGATATTCTTTGCTTTTGCAGTGTCGGCTACAAGCTGCTTTGTGTATCTGCCCGTTCCGCGCGGAACCGGGTGAGGTTCAGCATCTCCAATCAGAATTATTTTTCTGAAAGCATCATTCCGCCATTTATAAAAACATAGGCTTGCGTACAGTGCTTCGTAAACTGCTTCCGGAATGTCGCCGCCTTCATTTCCGTAAATTTTAAAACTGTTCAGGTTTTTAGTAAGAACGTCGAGATTGTCTGTAAATTCAAACCGTTTTACAGGCAGTCCCATAAGCCGGTAAGTGTCGTTGTAATCGCGGTAAAGCAGAAGTCCGATCCTGAAATTATTGAATTTTTTAATATCACTGACTAAACGGGGAATCCATTCTTCCCTCAGCTTTTGAATATCATCTTTCATGCTGCCTGTTGTATCAATTGCAAAAACAACGTCAACCTTGTCTTTTGGATTTATGCGGTTAAGGCTTTCCATAATGTCGTCAACAATGCTGTCCGGACCTTTTGAATAACACATCTGTCCGCCGTTAAAACCTGCAATATCGTTAAAAGAAGCAACGGCAACAGGATTGTAATCGTCAGTAAGAACAATCGGCTCAGTAACAGTCTCTTCCGGAACAGGATTTTTTTCCTTTACCTGAGGTTCTTCAACAACCGGCATTTCTACCGGATTTTCTTTTTTTGGAGGAATTTTTCCAAGATCAAACATAAAAGGATTGTCAAAAAACGATCCTGAGTAGTCTGCGTATTTTTTTTCAAAAGAGCGGATATTTATAAAAGTGCCTTTGCTGATTTTTACAGTTCCATGACGGGACCAGTCGTAGCCGTAATAAATTTCAGAAGGAATATAAATATGAAAAGCCAGCCCAAACTGTCCGTCACTTTCTGCAGTTGAATCCACAAGAGAAAATTTTGAATATTTTGAATCTAAAACCTTGCCATTTAAATAGCGGATTTCGTCTCCATTGATTGAATTATATTCTCCGGCACGGTAAGCATAATTGTCCTGAACGCCAGAAGGATCTTTTGTAGTTTCAGTAAGCAAAACGGATTCAATTCCCGGCTTTTTACGGATATAAAGATGATAGCCAGTTGCATTTTCAAACTTTTTTCCGTCTTCGTAGACAAGGCGGATATCATCTGTAGAAATCAAAAGTTTTTTAGACTCCTGTGTAATTTTTTGAATTGAACTCTGGCTTTGGCCTGCAGCAAGTTCAGTAATATCCTGAGAAAAAATTGAAATTTCACAAATAAATGCTAAAAAAACAGAAAATAAAACTTTCTTCATATTTGACTTATCGGAATTTTACTTTATTGAAATTACAACAAACTATGGTATACTAAAAAAAATCAGGTATACTAAAAACAATTATGCAGTCAGATCTTAACGAAAATGAATTTACTTCCATTGACCTCGCAGAATTCTTAGGACCGGGAGAAACGGAAGAAGCAAATCAGGAGAACGGAATCATCGTACTGACACAGAAACAGAAAGTTCTCTGCGACGAACTGAATTCCAGAATTGCTCTTTATGCGCCTCAGCACCAGGAAATTTTTGACAAACGCATGGCAGATTTAAAACGCCTTGCAGTTGCAATTGCAGAATTTCCTTCTTTGCTTTCCAGAGCAACCTTAACTTCAGAAACAAGAACTCCGCAGGACATAATTGAACTTCTCGTTGACACAGAATCAGACTACGGAAGAACTTTTATTCAGCTTCCGAGCAAGGCAACTCTTGGAAAAGGATTTTTAACTGCAAAACTTCACACTTTTTCTTCGCTTGCAAAACTTGCGCTAAAAGTAAACGACAATAAAGATTCAAAAACGCAGCTCGATTCCTCACCGGCAGACGGAACAATTTCGAGCAAACTGATCCAGGCATTTAAAGACGAAACTGCTTCAATGATGTTTCTTCTGCTTGCAGAAGACGTTTATTTAAACTTAATAAAAGACGAATCCTTAGACATTGACTTCAGGCGCCAGCTTGCAACTTCGCTCTTACTTTTGTGGGAACACCGCGCCGACCAGAATATTTCTGACATTGCACCTGTTTTAACAAATGTATGGAAGGCAAGAAGAACTCTGGCTCCTGCTTTTGGCACAATGATGGGAACAAGCGAGCTTATAATGTTTTCGTTTCAGATGGACGAAACCTGGAGCAAATTCATACGCACACAGCTTGCAATAACAGAAGTAAGCCAGGCTATGGAAGAATTTTTATTTGGAATTTCGTATGAACAGATTTCAAAACTAAAAAGACTTTTAAGGGAAAAAGGAATCGGCTCAATCGGCCGCGACGAAGTTTCCAAATTTTTAGGCGAAAAAGTAAAGACCGACGTAAGCGGAGACTACAAAGACTTTTACAGCCAGTATTCAATCAGGCGGGACAACGCACAGGCACGAAAAAGGCTGAACTTAGAAGGTCCGCACCGCACACTGGAAGACCACTTTATACGATTTGTAATGGAACAGAACAGGGAGAAACAAAATAATGACAGCTTCGCCAACGCAAAATAAAACAATTCCCTATCATTTTGGAGAAAAAATCCGCACAGTACGCGAAAAAAAAGGTCTTACATTAAAATCAGTTGCACTGCAGGCTGGAGTTTCAGAAAGCCTTGTAAGCCAGATAGAAAGAAACAAAGTAAGCCCTGCAATTGACACACTGCTTACTCTTGCAGACGTTTTAGACATTAATCTTGAATTTTTATTTGAAGAATACCACAAAACCCGCCCTGTTGATGTAATCCACAAAGACGAAAGAAGACAGATTACTGAAGGCGACATTCTCTACGAAGAAATTGCATCTGTAAAAAGCGACGGACACAATTCCTTGGAAACATACGAAATTACAGTTCCGCCGGGAGCACAGACACACCGCGGTTCTTACGGACATTTAGGAAGGGAAATCGGCTATATTCTAGAAGGAAAGTGCCGGCTTCAATACGAAAACTATGTTTACGACTTAAAAGCCGGCGACAGCGTTTCTTTTTCTGCAAGTGCGCCACATGTTCTTTTTAATACCGGCGACACAAACGTGCGTGCAATCTGGACAGTAACTCCGCCGCAGCGTTTTGTTCATTCTAAATAAAAAAACTTACCATTAAATTATTCAAACAGCCTCTCGTCGAGAACCTGCCAGCAAGCCGCATGTTTCGCTAAGCTCAGAATGCGTTTGTGTCAGAACCTCGACTACAGCTGTTTGAGATTTTTTAATAAACCAAACTCACCATTCAGTTATTTATTTGAAAGTCCAGATTCCGCTTATTCAACCTTGAATTTAGAAACTTCTGCTACTACGCTTGAAATACTTTCTGTATTTTTTGCTGTCAGTTCGCTTACTTTCTGCATTTCGCCGTTAAGTCCGCCGACACCGTCTGTAATTTCGTTCATTGCACCGCTGATCTGTGCGGAAAGAACGGAAAGTCTTTCCATTTCTGACAGAATCTGTCCGCTGCGTTCTTCCATTACATGTGCACTGCTTCTTACATCAAGGGTAATAGAATTAATCTGGTTCATTGCGTCGATTACCTGCTTTGAACCGGCACTCTGTTCGTCCATTGCGCTCTTAATTACATTTTCCTGGCGGGTAACGGTCTGAGTGTGATTAAAGATTGTTTCAAACTGAACCTGCATTTCCTGGGAACTTTCTGTCATTTTTTCAATCTTGTCGCGCAGGGATTCCATTACATCGCTGATTTTTTTGCCCTGTCTGTTTGAATCTTCCGCAAGATTTCTGATTTCGTCTGCAACAACTGCAAAGCCTGCTCCGGCGTCTCCTGCGTGGGCAGCTTCGATTGCAGCATTCATTGCAAGCATGTTTGTCTGTTCAGCAATGTTTCTGATTATATTTGAAGTTTCGATAAGGGCTGCAGAATCCGACGCAATTGACTTTGAAATTTCTACAGCCTTTTGAACAACCTGCCGGCCGCTTTCTGCAGAATCCGAAAGCATGCTTACGTTTGCAGCATTTTTTTCGAGAATTTGAGTTACGGAATTGATGTTTGCAACCATTTCTTCAACAGAAGCAGAAGACTGTGCAAGGCTTTCTGCCTGGCTGTTAATTGCTCCGTTGAGTTTTTCAATATTTGCTGTAATTTCCTTTACGCTGGAATTTGCAGTTTCGATTCCCGATTTCTGGCTTTCAATCTGAGTGCCAATGCTGTTTATATTCTGATTGATTACTTCGATGGAAGCAGAAGATTCGTCTGTGCTTGCTGAAAGTTCTTTTCCCATTAAGTCCATTGCCTGGGTCTGAGAAATAATTGACTTCATTGCAGTTGCGATCTTCTGTATTGTCTGGTTAAAGAATCCGGAAAGTTTACCAAGTTCGTCGTCTGTTTTTACAGGAATGCGGACTGTAAGGTCTCCGTCGCCCTGGGCAATATTCTTTAAAATCGTAGTTACGCTTACCAGAGTTTTTGTAATTGTAACTGCAATTATGAGTGCAAGGAGAACGGAAACAATAAAACCTGCTCCAAGAACAATTAAAACGCTTTTTAAAACAGAATTTGTTGCACTGTCGAGTTCAGAAACAGGAATTAAAACAGCGTAGTCGAGAACATAATAATCGTTCTGGGCCGGGAAAATGCGGACTTCCGTAAGTTCTTCGCCAAAAAGTTTTTCGCGCGAAATTCCATAACTGCCTGACTGATAGCCTTCGAGTGCCTGGACTCCGATATCACTGGCAGATTTTAATTCTACACTTGGAGCAAAAGGATCTAAGATTACGTTTGCAGCAGAATCGATGAGAATGTACCTGATTGTTCCCATTGAAGTTTTGTCACCAAAGAGGGTTGGAAAAATATTTGCGTCAATTTCCAGTGCAGCAACGCATTTAAAATTGCCATCATCGTCATAAACTGCTTCTGCAGCTCCTACGACAACTTTTCCGTCATCTTTTTCGTAAATGCCTGAACAGTAAAAAACTCCTTCCTGATCAACGGCAGAATCGTACCAGTTAAAAATGTCAGAATCAGAAACGGAGTTTTCAGGATAGCTTAAAATACTGGAATCTGCGTCTACAAGGCTGGCAGAAACAATCATTTCGTCTGCTCCGACAAGTTCTGCGGCGGTACGAAGAATGCTTTCTTCGTCTGAATCAGCAATTCCGCCGAGCATGCGGACATTTTTTTCTACTCCGGAAAGATAGGCTGTAAAAATCTGATCCATAAGGTGAATTGAATTGGAAAGACGCTCTGTAAACTGATCGTCGTTTACTGCTTTTACACGGACATAAACTGAAGTTCCAAGCCCTGCAAGAAGGATTGTAGTTAATAAAACAATGGCAAGCGTAAGTCTTACAAAAACAGAATGGCGTTTTTTTGTAATTCTGTTTTTTCCACGATAAAAAGTACTGACACCCATAAAAATCTCCATATTTTCTGATTAAAAAAAATCGCTTAAGAGTATAAGGCAATAAAAACACTTTATAAAGCCGAGAACAAAAAAATATAAATCAGTCGAGAATCAAAAATGCAGAAATGAGCAGAAAATGCCAGCCGGGATTGGAGGGGCGCAGAAGGCGTTGTACGCAATTCTGTCTGTTTTGCAATTTACAGGGGCTGAAATCTTTAGTGCCGTCAGTGACAGCATTTTACCGTGTAAAAATAAAGTACAATGAAGCGGCAGCGGAACCCCGGAAAGCCCGACGAGACTGCTGAATGTGCTCCGGAATCAAAAAAAACATTATTTTCAGAATATTTAAAATTTTATTATGACTTTAGTTATTCATTGCAGAAGTAAAAAAATGCCTGTAACCTACAGCAAACGGGCAAAATCCCGGTTTAAGGAGACTTTTTTATGAAACTAAGTAAAATCATTGCTTCGACAGCACTCGTTCTTACCCTTTCGGCAGCAGCATTTGCAGATGAAGCTTATGACATTATGAAAAAAAGCACGACTCTCGATGCTCCGGAAACTTCAGAAGCAGTAATGAACCTGGACAACATTGAAACAAACGGAACTGTTGACCACCGCATTATGTATCAGCGTGGCCGCAAGATTAACGGTCTTACAAACGTTGTCTTTGATTTTACTCAGCCGGCTTCTGTAAGGAACACCCGCGTTCTTCAGTCAGAAAAAAATGCACGCGACGACGACCGCTGGATTTACATGCCGCAGTTAAAGCAGGTTCGCCGTATTCCAATGGCAGAAAGATACAAGAACTTTGTAGGCTGCGAGTTTACTTACAACGATATGGCAATCCGCAAGGTTGACGAAGATACTCACGAAATGCTTTCTGAAAATGAAACAGTTACAACTGCTGGAAAAACCTATAAATGCTGGAAAATCAAGTCTACTCCGGTTAAAAAGAGCGAAGTTGAATATTCTTACAAGATAAATTACATCGACAAGGAAACTTATCTTCCTGCAAAGATGGAATATTTTGACAAAAAAGATCCGACAAAGCTTCTTAAAACATATACAACAGAAGACTGGACATATTTTACGGCTCCAAAATCAGGCAAAACATACGCTTTGCGCTTAAAGGCAAGAATGACAAACAATGTAACCGGCCGTCAGACTTTCATTTTTATTGAAAAACCGAAATTTGACGAAGGAATTTCACCAAACTACTTTACACAGCAGTTCTTACAGACAGGAAAAGCAAAATAAGGAGAGGAGAAACGATGAAAAAATTCATCATTGCAATGGCAGTTGCTGGAGCATTTTCCTTAGTTACGGCTCAGGATTATGATTCATATTCAGAAAGCTTTGTTCCTTCCGTTACGCTCAGCGGCGAAGGTGGAGCAGATGCACGCGCCTGGCTCGACACAGAAAACGGTTATGCTGATGACAGGGCAAACATCTGCAACAACACGGAAATGGATTCAAGGGCTTATGCAAAGCTCAATGTAAATTACGAAGGTGAATCTTCTGATACAGAAATAAAACTGAATTTTGATTCGAAAACCTTAAAATCGAATCCGGAAGACATTGTAGAAGAACTTACAGCCCGCGGTTATTTTGGTAACTGGACTGTTGAAGGCGGAAAGATGAAAGTTGTCTGGGGCAAGGGCGACAAACTCCATGTTCTCGACAACTTTAATGCAAACAACTACACGGATTTTATTTTTCCTGATTATGTAGACAGACGCTTGAGCGAAGTAATGTTCCGCGTTGCCTACAATGTTCCAAACGAAAGCAATTTACGCGTTGAAGCCATTGTAACACCGATGATGACTGCTGACCGTTTTGCAACAAGCGGAACTTTAGTGCCTTATGCACAGCAGAAGCTTACAGACACAGTAACTTCGATCGTAAAGAACAACACGATTTATGCATTGAACCAGGATTTAAGTGGCGGAGCAATCACTCTTTCTGGTTTTGATGCAATAAACAGCGCTTCTTCTTTCTCTTCTGACGATCTTTACGAAAACAACATAAAATCCCTCAAGTATGCTCAGGGCGGCGCAAAGGTAAGCGGTTCTTTAGGTTCTCTTGACTGGGGATTGAGCTATTATTACGGTCACTACAAGCAGCCGAGCGCAAATCTGGAAAAGTATATCAGTTCTATAACAACCGGTGCGACTTCCTATGCAACAGCAAATCAAACTGCAGTTGCAACAGAATACGCTTCTGAAATTACAGCAAAAGTTACTGCGTTAATGACTTCTGGAGCAGCAGCAGACCTTACAACAGCACAGGCCCTTGCTTATCAGGCTGTTGTAAAAGAACATGCAGCAGAATGGGCAACTCAGGGACGTTTTAGCGTAGAACTTCCTTCACTCGACTACGACCGCTTGCAGGTATTTGGTGTTGAATTTGCAAAAATCCTGTGGAAGTTTAACTGCCGCGGAGAATTTGCCTACAACCTTACAGAAGATGTTGCAGGCGACAATCCATGGGTAAAGAACAACTCACTTGCCTGGGTTGGTGGTTTTGACATTGACCTTCCGATTCACAATTTAAATATTAACGTTCAGGAAACAGGAACTTACATTCTTAAAAACGACAAAATCGAAGACGGTGCATTTAAGGCCTACGATGTTGACTACAACTCAGACGGAAACTACTGCATCAACAAGGTTGTTTTAAACGTAAGCGACAAATGGATTAACGAAAAACTTTCTACAGAATGTATGGTTATTTACGGAATCGAAAATGAAGAATGGTGCGTTCAGCCAAAGATTGAATACAACGTTGTTGACGGATTTACTGTAACAGCAAAAGGTGCCTATCTTTACAGCAAAAATGAAAACGGCGAATTCTACAACTTTACGGCCGACAGCACAAAAAATCATTCAAAAGCATTTGCCCAGTTATCTGTAAAATATGCTTTCTAAAAAAAACAGATAAACCTTGAGCAAAGCAGAAAGCACGTCCAGTATGAAAAAAACAAAAAAAAATTGTGTCTTAATTTTCAGTTTTTCTTTTTTAATGTTTTTTTTATGCGGATGTGCTTCTTTAACCGCTACAAAACAGCAGACGTTAACTGACGGACAGGAAACCTCATTCTTTCCGGACAAAATTGAATGGCAGAGCATAAACAGCGGCTGTGAGTATTTTGTATTCAGCAATAAAAAAATTCCGCTTAAATGGCACTGCGTAAAAATTGATCTTTCTTCCCCACAATTAAAAATTACGGCTTTTCCATCAGAACAGCAGAAACTTAATCACGGCATAAAAATAAGCAGATTTGCAAAAAGAACAGAAAGTTTTGTCTGCTTTAACACTTCTCCGTTTGCAAAAAAAGGCTCCGGCAAAAAAACTCTCGTCGGAATCCACAAAGTTGAAGGAAAGGTATTTTCTCCGCCACAGCAAAAATACAGCGCATTGGCCTTTAAAAGACAGACAGCCGGAAGCCTAAAAGCCTTTGTTTTAGAAAATCAGGATGAAAAACTTTTAGAAGATTTTGATTATGCCTTCGGTGGATTTTTTACAGTTCTTTTGAATGACAAAATAAAGGATTTTTCCTGCGAAAGCAAAAACAGCCGCACTGCAGCAGGAATAACTAAAGACGGCAGAACTTTATTCATTCTGGTTGCCGAAGGAGAGTTTTCATTTAACAGCCGGGGACTTTCCTACCCGGACTGTGCACAAATACTGCAGAAATTAGGAGCATCTGACGGTCTTGAAATGGACGGAGGAAGTTCTTCTGCGCTTTTTATAGACGGCAGAAATGTTCTTTCTTACCCTGCCCTATGGAAACAGGCAGCATTTATCGGATTTAAAATTGAAAATAATTAAAACAGTCTTTTAAGTTGACGGTGATTTTCTAATAAAGTATATTCTTAACTATGGGATTGGCTACAGCTCAGGTACTACAGAGATATTATGATCAATATCGCGATACTGAAATCACATTTACAAAGGACATTATACGCGCTCTCGGGCTCGATCCTAGACAGATTTACATTAAGTGCAACCGCGGTCAGTGGCCATGTATAATCAATTCCACATCTTTTTTGCAGGCAAAAATAATAGTAGGAGCAAAAGGCGGTGCTTACCAGGCACTTTCCGAAAAATCAACAAGCGGAATAAACCTTCGTTTCTGTTTTTTACAGCCTGAAAACGACTTATTAAGTTTTTTTGTTGCAGGACACGTTTCAAACATTGTTCCCTACATGAATTCTTCTGAACTTGCAGTAATTACAATAACTTTCAGCCAGCGTCCGCCTGACGATTTAATTGAAGCAGTCGGAAGACTTTTAGAAGCAAACGCAAATGCAATACGCAGGCGCGAAGAACGTATCTTTATTGACGAAAATTCAAAACGAAAGCTTGGACTTATCCGCGAAGAAGCAATTGTTTTTATTCAAAATGTTCCACGGCACTGTATTGTACGTAATCTTTCTTTTTCTGGCGCAAAGATAATTCTTTTAGGACTTTCGCAGTTTTTAGCAAACAAGCCGGCTCAGCTCAGGCTGGAATTTGAAGATCCGGATGAGATAATAACACTGAACGGGGTAATTGTTTCTTCAGAAGTAATTGAGGGAAGAAAAGACATTGTAGCCTGCAGCGTTACTTTTGCAGATAAAATCGTTCCTCTTTCGTATAAACTGCACATAAACAACTTTTTAACGGCAGTACGAAAAACCCAGCTTTCCGCAAGTGAACAGATTGCACAGCAAAAAGCAATGCAGGCAAAACTCGCAGCCCAGCAGGCTCAAAACGCACAGAATACCCAGGCACAGAGTTCCCAGCCACAAAACCAGACGCCAGCCCAGCCACAACAGCAAGCTCAGGCAAATTCTTAAAAATTCAATTTAAGAAAAGCCTTTTTATAAAAATGAAGTGCACAAATAAAAGTAAAAAAATGCACGGAACTTTAAGGAAAAAATTGAAATTATGAAACCTACAGATCCACTTGAATCAGTTTATTTTATTCAGCTTCCGGAAGAATTTAATTTTACGGAAAAAGCAATGCACATTGATCCGACAATTCCTCTGCCAGTCCAGAAAAAAGAAAAGGACGATCCAGGCACTTTTGACATGAAGGCACTGACTGAAGAACAGATTCTTGCGGGACTTTTAACAGTAATGGCATACGACAGCGACAACAAGAATATTCTCTATTACCGTTCGATTCTTGCAAAGGCACGCCCAAACTTAAAAAAAGAACTTACAGAAGCTGCAATTTTAAAAACAAAAAACCAGGATTTTGACCTTGCAGAAGAAATCTATGCTTCTTTGAGAGGATTTGATCCGGAAGACATTGCAACGATTTTAAATTCTGCCCTCTTTTTTGACCAGCGCGCAGATTCCTACAGAACTTCAGGACTTTATGAAGATGCTGACGCTTACGACGCTGATGCAATTTTTTATTACAAAATGGCAATGGACGCAGAACCTGCAGTTCCAGACGCTTTTTTTAATGCAGGATTCTACTACTTAAAAAAGCATAATTTTAAAGAAGCCAGAAGCTGTTTTGAAACTTACATTGCCCTTACCTGCGAAATGACAGACGACGAAATGGGCGAAAACGGACTTTACAAAAAGAACCGCGCCCAGGAACTTTTAAACGAAATCGACAACCGCAACATGGAAGACGATCATTTTACGGCTGCCTACGATTTTATAAACAAGGGTGAAGTTGACAAAGGGCTCGATGAAATCCGCCAGTTCCTCGAAAAAAATCCAAATGTATGGAATGCATGGTTTATGCTTGGCTGGGGCTTAAGACAGAAAAGACGCTGGAATGATGCAAAACAGGCATTTGAAAAAGCTCTTTCGCTTGAAGGCGGAAAAAAGGCAGACACATACAATGAACTTGCAATCTGCTGCATGGAAGAACAGAATCTTGAAGAAGCAAAAACTGCACTTCAAAAGGCACTTGCACTTGAGCCGGAAAATACAAAAATCATTTCTAACCTCGGATACCTTGCGTTAAAAGAAGGCAAACCTTCTGACGCTGCTGCATACTTTCAGACAGTTCTTGAATACGATCCAAACGACAAACTTGCAGCCGCAGAACTGTTAAAAATGGATGTATAAAAAAAATGAATAAAAAAATTATTCTGCTCCTTGTTTCCTTATTTTCTGTTTTTCTGTTTTTTTCATGTGCGCAAAAACTTCCTGTAAAAACGCTTGCAATCACTAGAACAGACGGACAGAAAATCAGCGTAAAGGCAGAAATTGCGCGCAGTCAGCAGGAACGCAACAAAGGTTTTATGGAGCGCAAAAACATACCGGACGGAACCGGAATGCTTTTTATTTTTGAGCGCGATCAGATTTTAAGTTTCTGGATGAAAAATACACCTCATCCGCTTTCAATCGCTTACATAGACAAAAGCGGTACAATCCGTGACATTTTTGACATGAAACCTTTTTCTTTAGATTCCATAAACAGCACGGTCAGTGTCAGATATGCACTGGAAGTTCCTCAGGGCTGGTTTGCAAAAAACAATATAAAGACAGGCGACAAAGTTTTACTGCCACAGTAAAAGCCTAAAGGTTATCCAGGAACTCTTCTACAGACTTTTCTTCAAAAGTTTTCTGAACTCCGCTTTCTTCGAGCATTTCCTTGAATTTTTTATTGTCGATGTACTTTAAGGTGAGCGGACGTTCAAGGCTCATTATGACAGAGTCATCTTCCCATGCAGAGCGTTTTGGATTTATTGAAGCCGGATTTCCGTATTTTTTAGCAAGGGAATTAAAAACAGAAATATGATCCAGGCGTTTTTCGTTTAAATTCAACGTAATGGAAAAAAGCTTATCATCCGCAAACTGAAACCAGCAGCGGGTAAAAAAAGAATCGGCAAATCTTGAAGAATCAGTTTCTATTAAAACCTGCTTTGTCTGAGGAGAAAGACTTACATCGCGGTCGCCCCTATATGCAAATTCCGGCATTTTCTTTAATTCTTCCTTTACCTGCTCAACGCTCATTCCAAGTTTCAGGGAACCATAACCGTCTGGCAGGGCAAAGCATGAGAAAGCTGAAATAAAAAGAAAATACAGAAATGCAATTTTTTTCATTTTAAATTCATCTAAAAGAGTTAGCGCTGGCTTTGTTTACGGACAAATGCACAGTGCTTTACAAGTTCAAGACAGTCAGGAACCAGGATTTTGTCGTCTTTTACGATTCTCACATGAGGGCTAACCATAAAATGACTTACATAAACATCTTTTTCTTTTTGAGAAAGCCCGCACATTGTTGCAATTTCCAAAGGAGTAAGGTCTGTCTGGTATGCTGTCTTATTTTTAGGGTCAATCTGAACCCGGGCTTTTTCGATCTGAAGTGCAAGCATATCAAGCATTTTATCCAGAGGATTTTTAAGGAAGCTGTTAGACATCTGTCTTTGTGTCTGGAACAGGCGTTCAGCAAGAGTTGTTGTAAGGCGGGCAATAAGCTGAGGCTGAGTCTGAACCATCTGATTAAAGTTTGAACGGTTTACAGTCATAAGACGGCAGTCTTCTTCGGCAATTGCACAGGCAGAACGCGGTTTATTTTCAAGGAGAGCCATTTCTCCAAACATGTCGCCTTTTTTTAGAATGGCAAGTGTTACTTCGCGGCCGTCCACAACCTTAGAAATTTTTACCCTTCCTTCCTGAATAATGAACATGTCCGCTCCGCTCTGCTGTTCCGACATTATCATTGTATCCTGGGGATAAACGCGCAGAAGATCCTGGTTTGATTCAAAATAAACGGCGCGGCTTTTTGCACGCAGCTGATTAAAGCGAACTCTTGCAGTAATAACGTTTGGCCCCTGAGGACAGGCCCTTACATACTGATAATAAGCAAAAACTGCAATGCTCGGCTTGTTAATCTGATCATAATACGAAGCAACGCGGAAAATCTGTTCAGGGCTTTGGGTTGTTGAATTATTTAAAGTTGCCTTGACTAAAGTTTCATTTAAAAGACGCATGCGGTTTGCAAACGTGCGGATAATTTTCATGGCAACAGGAGTGTTTTTTTCGATAAGTTCCGGGTACTGCTCCCTGCGGACAGCAATGCAGACAACATCAGTTGCGGCAAGAACTGTGTCAACCTGAGAATGATTTGACATACACGAAATTACACCGATAAATTCGCCCGGGCCTAAAAGTTCAGACTGCTGACCTGGAAGGGCATTTTCCTTATGAACCCGAACATTTCCGCTCTGGATAATATAAAAAATATCATTCTGCGGCTGGCCTTCAACCGTAATATATGAACCCTGTCTAAAATTTACAAACTGTAACTGAATCACGCCAAACCGCCTTTGCCTGGAAAAAATTATAACAATTTTTATGGTTATTGTAAGTATCGGTAAAAAATAAAAATGAAATAATTCATTTTATTTTTATTCTACCCTGAATTTCGAGTTTTGAATAAATAGTTGAATGCCGAGTTTATTTTATTAAAAAATGCCAAATAGCCGTAGGAGAGGAAAGTACTGGAAAAGACCGCCACGGATGGCGGAAGCAGACGGGCAAAAACTTGAAAAAGTTTTTGCAATAAAGAAAATGACAGGACGGCATTTTCTTTATTAAGGTTCCTGACGAGAGGCTATTTGATATGCTTTTATTGAAACTCGACATTCGAACTATTCTAAAAAGAAATGTTTTTGTATGAAAGTCTCAGGCTAAGCTCAGAATGACAGCCACTGACAATGCTTTACAAAAAAATAATTTCAGTCTCAAGCAGAACGCCTTTTTCTTCTAAGACTTTTTTCTGTACAAATTCGACTAAAGAGCGGATGTCCTTTGCGCTTGCTTTTGAATCTGGATTTATAATAAAGTTTGCGTGCCAAGAAGCAATCTGCGCGCCTCCAACAGAAAAACCTTTTAGCCCGCACTCGTCAATCAGCTTTCCTGCAATAATGTTTTTTTCAGGAACGTTTTTAAAGGCCGACCCCGCACTTGCAGCCTTAAAATGCCCCATCTGAATCCGTTTTTGCTTTACGGTTTCCGAAAGATTTTCGTCAAAACCGTTTTTTACGGAGAATTCCGCAGAAAGAATTATTTTCTGTTGAAAAGGAGACTTTTTATATTCCCAGTCGCAAAGTTTTTTTTCGTATTTTTTTATTTCAATTGAATCAAAATCTAAGTCCAGATATTCGGCACTTAAAAGGTTGTCGCAGGCACTTAATCCAAAACAGGTCGCATTCATAAAAAGAGCGCCGCCGACTGTTCCGCTTAAGGAAGTAAAAGGCTCAAATCCGCCGAGATTGTTTTTTTTGCAGAAAGAAAGGACACTGCCCCACGCCGCTCCTGCAGGACAGGAAATTCTATTGCCGCCGGTAAGTTTTATGCCTTCAGCTGCATTTAACTTTCTGGTAGAAATTACTAAATTTAAGCCTTCGTCTGGAAAAATCGTGTTACTGCCGCCACCGAGCAGAAAAAAACTTAAATTAAGCCTGCGCGCAGTTTTTAAGGCAAGAATAAGGCTTTGAGTATCAAAAGGTTCAAGAAAAAGCCCTGCGTCTCCGCCGACGTGCATTGTGCAGTGTTTTGAAAGATTTTCGTTTTGTTTTAAGCTGCCTGAAAAATTATTTTTTAAGAGGATTTCTTTAAATTCAGTGTTTTTTATAAAATCTGATTCCACAGTTCAAATTATAGCAGAAATGAAGAGTCTGTTTAATAAGACGTAAAAATATTGCATCAATTGAAAAGAAGATAGAATTTGCTTAAAATCTTACGGAAATTACAGCGAGTTAGGGATTTTTGCGTGCAAGCACGCTGCGAGTTTGCTTCGCAAACTCGTTATTTACGTGTACGCTAAAGCGTACGGCCTAACTCTACGAGTTAGGGATTTTTGCGTGCAAGCACGCTGCGAGTTTGCTTCGCAAACTCGTTATTTACGTGTACGCTAAAGCGTACGGCCTAACTCTACGAGTTAGGGATTTTTGCGTGCAAGCACGCTGCGAGTTTGCTTCGCAAACTCGTTATTTACGTGTACGCTAAAGCGTACGGCCTAACTCTACGAGTTAGGGATTGTAGTGGCGCGCAGCGTTGTTTTCTGACGGAGATTGCGATTATCGGAATCTCCGTCAGAAAACAATGGAGGCGAAAGCCGGAACCACGAAAAGCCCGGCCTGCCGCACGGCAGGAAACTCCCGGAAAAGAATTTTTTACAGAATAAATAATGGGATGCGATGTTTTAATTCGTGCTATATCAACGAACTAAAACTCGTCGGCATCTCTAAATAAAGCATTGTAAATGATTTTTTAGAGGTGCCCATAATAAACACAGATGGAGAAAAATATGGCTCTTAGACTTTTTAACACAATGGGAAAAAAGATGGAGGAATTTGTTCCTGTTCATCCGGGATATGTTGGTTTTTACGGCTGCGGGCCGACTGTTTACAATTATGCACACATTGGAAACCTGCGGGCTTACGTTTTTCTGGACATTCTCGACAAAACTTTGACTTACCTTGGCTACGACATTAAGCACGTTATGAACATTACTGACGTTGGTCATTTAACTGGAGATGCTGACGACGGTGAAGACAAGATGGTAAAAACTGCCGAAGAAAGACACCAGAGCGTTCTTGACGTTGCAAAGTTTTACACAGACGCTTTTATGGCAGACATTGATGCCCTGAATATCCGCCACCCTGACGTTATCTGCAAGGCAACAGAACACATTGCAGACATGATTGAACTTATTAAAAAAATTGAAGCAAACGGACACACATATACTGCAGGCGGAAACCTTTATTATGATATTTCGACTTTCCCGGGCTACGGCGACCTTGCAAACTTAAACCTTGACGAATTAAAGGCAGGCGCCGGAAGAAGAAAGGTTTCGATTATTGACGAAAACAAGCGCAATCCGGGAGACTTTGTTTTGTGGTTTACAAAATCCAAATTTGAAAACCAGGCAATGACGTGGGACAGTCCGTGGGGAAGAGGCTATCCGGGCTGGCATATTGAATGTTCTGCAATGAGCATGAAATATCTTGGAAAGCACATCGATATTCACACAGGCGGCGTTGACCATATTCCGGTTCACCACACAAACGAAATTGCACAGTCCGAAGGAAGTTTTACGGCTGAAGAAAGGGCTGAAGGTCCATGGGTAAAATACTGGCTGCACAACGAGTTTTTAGTAATTGAAGGCGGAAACAAAATGTCAAAGTCTTCGGGAAACTTTTTGCGTCTGCAGACTCTTTTGGACAAAGGCTACGACGCTTTAGACTACAGATTCTTCCTTTTGGGAGGACATTACCGCAAGCAGATTTATTTTTCGTGGGACGCAATGGACAGCGCAAAGAACGGAAGGGCTGCTTTAACAGACCGTGTTGCAAAACTCATTATAAAAGCAAAGGGCGAAGGCCTTGAACTTACAGAAGAAAATTATGCTAAAACTCTCAGCGAACTTGAAGCAAAGGCAAAACTTAACTGTGAAGGCGAAAACCTTAAAAAATTCAGGGAAGGACTTGAAAATGACCTTCTTACGCCGGTTGCAATGGCAAGTTTACAGAAAGAATCAAACGGAAAAGGCCGCAGTGCAGCAGAAAGCCTGACAGATATTTTTACGATGGACAAAGTTCTTTCGCTTAAAGTAATAGAAAACGCACTCAAGGCTGTAAAAAGAATTGAAAGCGAAAAGACTGCGACTGCAGACAGCCACGAAGGAGATCCTGAAGCTGCAGAAATTACGGCTTTAGTTGAAGAACGCACGGCAGCAAAAAAGGCAAAGGACTTTGCAAAAGCAGACAAAATCCGTGACGAGCTTTCTGCACGCGGAATTACGATTATAGACACACCGCAGGGCCCAACCTGGAAAAGAGTATAAGGAAAAACTGTGTAAAAAAATGGCGTTTTTATGATTTTTGAATGATTGCAAACAGCCGGAATCAGGGTTCTGCTCCCAAACGCATTCTGAGCGTAGCGAAGCATGCGGCTTGGGACAGGTTCCTGATGGGAGGCTGGTTGAATATTTATCAATCAAGAAAAAACGCTTTTGTTTATTTTTCTAAGAATTTTCTTATTTTTAGTGTAACCATCGGGAGAAAAGATGTTTTCTAATAATGTGGAAGCTAGTGAAAAACCTTTGAATGCAGCAGACTCCGCGGATTTTCGCCGCATCTACAACGAAACCATGATTTTGCTTTTTAAGGTTTCATGGCGGATTGTAAACGATGAAGACGCTGCAGAAGACATTGTTCACGATTCTTTCATAAAAGCCAGCGAAAAAGGCATGGTCTTTCCAACAATGAACGATGCAAAATTCTGGCTTATCAGGGTTGTTAAAAATGCTTCGCTGAATTATTCATTAAGAAAAAAACGCGAAAGAAATGCTTACCAGAAGGCACTCTACGAAGACAAAAGGCAGCAGACTTCCGGCGAAACAGATCTTTTGCGTCAGGAAACTCAGAAAATTGCAGTTGCAGCATTGGAAAAACTCCCTAAATCATTAAAAGAAGTAATAATTCTCCGCGAATACGGAGATTTAAATTACAAGGAAATCGGCAAGGTTCTTGGAATTACGGAAGGAAACGTAAAAATCCGCATGTTCCGTGCCAGAGAGCAGTTAGAAAAACTCATTGGAGGCGATGATGTCTACTTGTCCTGAAAAAGATCTTCATTCAATTTATCTCGATGGTGAGCTCCCGGAGAATTTTTTAAAGGAATATGAATCTCACGTTGCATCCTGCGAAAAATGCAGGGCAGAACTCGAAAAATTAAGAAAGGTTTCTGCTCCATTCCGCCAGGAGGCACTTTCAATTAAGCTTGACCAGAATTATCTGGACATGAGTTTTGAACGTCTCCAGACAAAAATGCGTTTTGCCCAGAATACGGCATTCCACGAAGAAAAACATAATTTTAAGAACTATACAAAATGGATTTCCGGATTTGCAGCTGCTGCTGCAGTTTTTGCCGTAATAATTACGCCGGTTCAGCTTAACAGTGCACGCGGCAAAACTTCAGAAAATCTGACAGCAATTGCCAGACCACAGATAAAACCGATTCACGAAAATAAAGTAGTTGTAGACGGAAACCTTGATCAATTTAAGTTTTCTGCAGCCTTAGGTTCTGCAAAAGAAAGTGAAGTTCAATCAGCTGAAAGTCAGGACAAAACTACAGGCGCAAACATAAATAAAAATCAGAAAGTTGTTTCTGCAACCAGCCTTGCTTCAAACTATGGCGACAATTTTTCTGATATAGACGTTTTCCGCCCAGACTTTAATAATTCTTCTGCCTCTGTTAGAATACCTCTACCTGGAATGAATGCAGTTCCAATGACACAGGCAGGAAATTTTGAAGCCCAATAAAACTTTTTCAGTTCTTTTTAGAAAATATCCGCTGTTTAGAACAGGTTCAATTATATTTTTTATTCTCGTTGTGCTTGCAGTTATTTCGATTATAACTTACAGAGCGAGAAAAAATCCTGAAATTACTTCCATAACTCCAACAGTGGGCTCTCCAGGTGATTTAATGACAATTACCGGAGTAAATTTCGGTTCATTAAGGAATTCATCGTCTTATGTTGAAGTCGGCGGCTCACGGATTACAGCTTCCGGCTATCTGCAGTGGACAGATTCACAGATAAAACTGATCTTACCTTCGAATGTTCAGGACGGATTAGTTGTAGTTTCTACAAAGGAAGGACAGTCCAAACCTGGATTTTTTGCAAACGAAGCTGGAATTCCAGTTGAAGTTCCGCCAGACACAAAAACGACACTTCCCCTCGTAACTTCTGTTTCTCCGGAAAATGCCAGCATTGGACAGCTCATTGTTTTAACCGGGTTAAATTTCGGAACAAGCAGAAACAGTGCAAAAGTATTTTTTACGGCAAATCTTCCTCAGGACACGCAAAATACAGATAAAGACGAAAATTCCTATATTGCTGCCAGAGAAGACAATTACGATTATGAATACTGGAGCGACAGCGAAATTCATATAAGAGTGCCCGACGGAGCTGCAAGCGGACAGATTTACATTCAGACAGAAAAAGGAATCAGCAATTACGCAAACTTTAATTTACGAGCAAACGCTGGAAGCAAAAAATATTCTGACAAAAAAACGTATCTTGTTAATCTGAACGTTGATATTGATGATGTAAATTCAAAGCAGAACACAACGCTTTCTCTGCGGATTCCACGCCCGCTCGAAACTTCTGTGCAGCGCCACGCACAGTTAACAGAATGTTCGCCAGAGCCGGTTTTTGAAAATTACCAGAATACGATTATTCAGCACATTGAACTTTCAAAGCAGACTGCAAAAAAACTTAAATTTACACAGAGTTTTGTAGTAGAAAATTATGCAGTTGAAACTGTGGCAGTTCCAAAAAACATAAAACCTTTCAGCGACAAATCGCGGGTTTTATACACAACATTTACAAAGGCTGACCAGCTTATAAAATCTGAAGATGAAGTATTTGTTGAATTTGCCAAAAAAATCGTAAAGAAAGAAACCAATCCCTATAATCAGGCAAAACTGATTTACGATTACATGCTTGCAAATTTTTCGCTCAAACAAAAATTACGGAAAACAGGTTCCCTTCCTTCTGATTTATTAAACGACAAAGAAGGCGATGCCTGGGATTTTGCAATTGTATACACAACGCTTTTACGTGCACTGAAAATTCCGACTCTGCCAGTCAGCGGAATTCTTGTTGATTCTGAATTGAATGCAAAGCCTCACTGGTGGACCGAAGTTTATATTGAAAACCTTGGCTGGATTCCGGTTGATATAGCTTTAGCTGCCGGACTTGAATATAAATCATTTAAGACGATTGAAGATCCTGCGAAATTCTATTTTGGCAGTTTAGACAGCCAGCACATTATTTTTTCGAGAGGATTTAACGACGTAAAGCCAACGCTTTCTAATGGCTTTGTT
The DNA here is from genome assembly GCA_963613915.1 of uncultured Collinsella sp. GTDB lineage: Bacteria > Spirochaetota > Spirochaetia > Treponematales > Treponemataceae > Treponema_D. Next base: position 10,914 of record CAVEBK010000013.1, on the reverse strand, counting down.
GTTTATAAAGAACGCACATTTGCCCTGCAATCAATCTGGGAAGAATCTTCAGGCGGAACCGTAAATTACAGTTCACTCTGGAATGATCCTGTAATTGCAGGAATTTACTAAAAAAAATTATTTGGAGGAAATATGTCTACAAAAGTTTTATCAGTCGGAGGTTCAATAGTTGCACCAGAAGGTCCAGATGTTGAATTTGTCCAGAAATTTGTTTCTCTCATAAAAGAATATTTAAGTTCTCACAAAGATGACAAATTGATTTTTGTTGTTGGAGGTGGTGGTCCTGCACGCATTTATCAGAATGCATTCCGCAAAGTAACAGGAACAGCAGCAGATGCAGGCACAGACGCCGCAGACTGGATCGGAATTATGGCTACAAGATTAAATGCACAGTTTGTAAAAGCAAGTTTTGGAGAATTGTGCAAGGAAGCAGTTGTTACAGACCCGACAGTAGCAGAAAGTTTTACAGGCTCAGTATTATTGGCTGCCGGCTGGAAACCGGGATTTTCTACTGACAATGATGCTGTTCTTCTTGCTCAAAAATTCGGAGCAGACACAGTCGTTAATTTAAGCAATATCGAAAAAGTTTATACAGACGATCCGCGCAAAAATCCGGATGCAAAACCAATCGACAATATTTCGTGGGCAGATTTCAGGAAAATTGTCGGCGATGAATGGACTCCGGGAAAAAACTGTCCTTTTGATCCGATTGCTTCTAAAAAAGCCCAGGAATTAGGCTTAACAGTAATCTGTGCCGGCGGAAAAAACTTAGAAAACATAAAGGCAATTCTTGAAAATAAGGATTACGTTGGAACTACAATAAAAGATTAGTTTTTTGGGCGTGGCTGTACATAGCGCCGATTGAGCCTGTCAAAATCGGGCGGCACTCTGTCGCGACAGGCTCAACCTCCGGCTGTTATGCTTATCAGACAGTCCCGTCAACTTCGACAACAAGCAAAAGTCCGTCTTTTACACAGACAGCTGCCTGCTGTCCCGGTAAAACTTCGTTACTGGAAGAATAAATATATTCCGGCAGGATTTGAGCATTGTGCAGACTGTATTTTGCTCCGCAGATGTCCACCCCGCTCACCTTTCCTGCAACCGGCAGAAGTGAAAAATAATTACACTTTCCAATTAAAGTCTGCTCGGAGCCTGCAAGACGCATTGTAGAATAATCATCTACGATTTTTGCCTTTGCACCTTCCTTATAAAGATAAATCAATGCAGAAATGTTAACAAAACTGTGATCAAAGCGCTGCCCGATAACTCCAGATAAAAGGAAATCCTTAAAACCGCGCCTTAAGCCTTCTTTTACTGCAAAAAATGAATCTGTGTCGTCTTTTTCGCGCGGAAGCGTGATTGTTTCTATGTCAGTCTGAGGTTTTTCGGAAGAATCAAAATCGCCGATGATTAAATCAGGAGTTACTCCAAGCTTTTCTGAATGAAAAAGTCCTGCATCGCAAAAAATAAAAAAATCATCTTTAGTAAAAAAACTTTTTATGCGTTCATAATTTTCTATTTTTGCAGCCCCGACAATTACGCATCGTTTTTTTGAACTTTCGTAAGAATTCTTTTTTTCCAATTATTCAAACACAGGATAACACTCAAAACCTGCATTGCGCAGTTCTGTGCCCATTGTGCCCTCCGCATTTTCGTTAACCACAACAAGATAATATTTTGTACCGCTCGGACGGATTTCTTCGGTAATAAAGGCAGAAAATCCTTTTTCCTTTAATTTTTGAATAAGTCCGTCTGCATTTGCCTTGTCGCGGAAAAGTCCCAATTGTTCACGCACGATTTTTTCAGCTTTTTCTTTCTGTTTTTCAGTTGAATTTTCTGCAGTTGACTTTTTTTCTTCAACCGAAGGAACATTTTCTACTTCCGGCGAAGAATTGGAAGAACGGGGAACAAAATACCAGAACGGTGCCGGCAAGGTCTGAACTTCACCTTTTACAACTGCACATTCAAGGCTTTTTGGAAAATCTTTTTTTAATTTTTGAGAATATGCCACTTCTCCTGTAAGATGCCAGAGAGTAAGAAAAATCTGGGGGCGTACGGTTTTCATGGACTCAAGAGAAGAATAGGTTTTTAGCATTGCAAGGGCTTCTGCCGTGTCTTCTACTTTCTGAGCCTTACACAGAACGCTCCACTGTTCATAAAGTTTTACATAGGCCGTAATTTCCGGATTTTCGGAACTGCGCACTGCAGAATTTAAATAATTTTGAGCACCAGTCCAGTCCCCGCAGCTTAAGGCACAGCGGACTGCATCAATTACAAGCTGTTCACTGGATTTTTTTGGCATTCCTTCAGCATCTTTTGCAGCAATTGAAGCAGCCTTTGCGTAATAAGTAATTGCCTCAGAATAGCTGCCTGACTGTTCAAGAACAGAGGCTAAAAAAGCATTTGCCGAACGCTGGTCGGCAGGTGCCGTAAGAAGAGGAATTGTTTTTTTTAAATAATTTACCGACTGTTCAACGCTGTCTTTGCCGGCAGCCTGGTTTGCCACTTCCTTTGCGGTCAGGGAATAGGAAAAAACAGCACAGGTAAAAAATAAAACGGCGCAAATGCAATTCTTCATTAAAAATCTCCACGACAAAGGCTTATGACAAAGAACCTGCGCTGCCTGTTTCTGCTTCTTCTTTAGGTTCTTCGATAGAGGATTTTTTTTCTTTTTTTGAATTTTTTGTTACAGGTTTTCTGATTTTAAAATCGAAAATCGTCTTTTCCTGTTCTGCGTTTTTAGAAGTTGAATCTTCTTTTCCGTTAATTTCTGCAGCTTCTTTTTCTGACAATTCAGCAGCTTCAGTCTTTTTTGTTTTTTGTGAATCTTTGCACTTCTTTTTTCTAAAAAAAGCAAATGGCAGCATTACGACAATTCCTGCCAGGAACGAAGTAAGAACCGTTAAAAATACCGGCACCTTTTTAAATACGTGAAAAACCAGGTTGATGTCGCATTTATTAGCTTCTTCAAGGTTGAATCCGCAGAAAATCGTTATAAGAACAAGAAGAATTATTGTTCCAAGCAGTTTAAATGGCATTTTTCGTCCTCCAATTTATAAAAATTATCCTAGACTAAGGTTCCGCGGAAAGTATTTCCACTTAAAGAATCTAACCTTACCTTTACGAAGGTTCCAATCAGTTTTTTGTCTGCCTTGAATGCAACGCGTTCGTTCTGTTCGGTTTTTCCTAAAAGTTCATTTTCATTGTCGCGGCTTACAATGTCTGCAAGAACTTCAATGGTTTTTCCGACCCGCGCATTCATAACAAGGGCTGTATGCTTTAACTGAAGGTCGATTACTTTCTGAAGCCTTTCTTTTTTTATTTTTAAATCAATCTGATCTTCAAATTTAGCTGCAGGAGTTCCTTCTCTTGGATTGTAATAATACATGAAGGCACTTTCAAACTTTATTTCGTCCATAAAAGAAAGCATGTCGTTAAACTGCTCGTCAGTTTCGCCCGGGAAGCCGACCATAAGGTCCGTTATAAGTTCTACATCCGGCATGGCTGTACGGAGTTTTTTTACAAGCTGAATGAATTCCTCGCGGGTGTTTTTGCGGTTCATTCTGCGCAGGATTTCAGTGTTTCCGTGCTGGGCTGCAATGTGGAATCCGTGGCAGACGTGTCTGTCTTTTGCAATCATTTCTATAAGTTCATCGCTAAAATCGTTCGGATTTGAAGATTCAAAGCGAATCCATTTTATTGAAGACGAAGTTGAATCGATGTGTTCACTGATTTTTTTGAGCAGCTTTGGAAAATTCAATTCTCCGCCTTCTGCGCTTTCGTCTTTACAGCGGTATGCGTTTACGTTCTGGCCTAAAAGAGTAATTTCCTTTACGCCGCGTTTTGAAAGATAGTCAATTTCTGCAAGAATTTGATCAGCAGGGCGGCTTACCTCTCTTCCACGGACATAAGGAACAATGCAGTAAGTACAGAAATTGTTGCATCCGTGCATGATTGGAACAAAGGTGCTGAACGCTTCCTGTTCATAGCTTATTTTCGGGAAGGTGTATTCTCCGTCTTCTGTAATTTCAAACCCTTTTTTGTGTTCTTCTGCTGCGCTGATAATGTCGCCAAATTTGCTTTTTCCGAAAGTTCCGACTGCGAAATCAATTACAGGGTAATCTTTTTTTACGGTTTCGAGCAGGCGTTCTGCCATGCAGCCCATTAAGACAACGTAGAACGGAACAACTCCATGTTCTTCTACATATTTTACGGCATTCTGCATTTCTTCGAGGCGTGTTTTTGCACCAGGTTCTTTGTGGCGGATTTTTTTAACTCCCGAATAATATCCTAATCTGCCGAATATTCTGTTTTCTGCAGAACCGCGCACCGAGCATGTATTGATTATAACCATGTCGGCAATTTCCGGTTCGCTGGCCTTTGTCCAGCCACGGCTGATAAAAAGCTGTTCAACTGCTGCGGACTCTGCAATGTTCATTTCGCAGCCATAGGTTTCAAAAAAATATGTCATAAATTATTCCCGATAAATATTATAAAATTTTCAGAGGTTCCCTTTTAATAAGGTCAGTCAGCAACAAAAAAAAGATTCTGACGGACTTTATCAGTGCTTTCTGATTCGTATTCTGCGCAGGCGTAGGCGTCATGAAAATGAATGCTTTCGTAGTTTGTACATTCAACCTTAAACCACTTAAAGTTCATTTTTTTTAAGCCAAGATAAACTTCGCGGACCATATCTTCTACAAAGCGTGGATTTTCGTAGGCATGTTCCGTTACGAATTTTTCGTCCTGTCTTTTTAAGACCGAATAAAGCGGAGTTGAAGCGCAGTTTTCTATCATTTGAATAACGTCTTCGATCCAGAAAAAATCTGAATACAAAAGCTTTACTTTTACCGTTCCGCGCTGGTTGTGTGCTCCGTATTCGCTTATTGCCTTGCTGCACGGACAAAGTGTTGCAACAGGAACTTCGATTCCGACAAAGAATTTTGACTGTTCTATTCCGTTAATGCAGGAATTTTCGCCTTCGTAAGTGCAGTTGTACTGCATAAATCCGCAGGAAGAAGTGACAGGAGAAGTTTTTTCGATAAAATACGGAAAACTTATTCTGCCGAACGCACGTTCTGCGTCGAGTTTTATACGGATCTGCGAAAGCATTTCGAGAAAACTGTTCATGGAAATGTCTTTGTGATATTTGTGAAAAACTTCGATAAAGCGGCTCATGTGGGTGCCTTTAAAATTATGAGGCAGATTAACAAAAAGATTTACTGTTGCCGTTGTATTCTGCAGTTTTTTATTTTTATCTAAAACCTGAACCGGATATTTTACGTTTTTTACGCCGACTTTCTGCAGCGGAATTTCACGCTCGTCAGGTGAATTCTGAATGTCAATCATATTCACTTACTATAAAGGATTTTTTATTTTTGGGCACTATGTAAGTTTACATAAGGCTTAGGCAATGGAGCACCTGCGACGGCTGTTTCAACAGCCAAAGCAGAAGACCGCAGGCGCACAAAAGTGCGCCGAGGACTTAGAGCGCCCAGCGAAGTGCGCAACTGCCGGTTTTTAACGGCTGATAAAACTGTGCATCCAATAACGCGGGGCTCGTTTACCGGTAGCTTCGATAAACTTAACCACCGGGGGTTGCATGCAGCCGCTAAAAACAAGCCCCAGATAATTATTAAACGCCTATTTATTTAAAGAATTTTCTGCTGATTCCAGAGTGTTGTACATGAGCATTGCAATTGTCATTGGTCCGACTCCGCCTGGAACTGGTGTAATAAAACTGGCTTTTTCTTTGATTGTGTCAAAATCTGTGTCTCCGATAAGGCGGAAACCGCTCTTTTTTGTGCTGTCTGGAATGCGGTTTACACCGACATCAATTACTACGGCGCCTTCTTTAACCATGTCTGCTGTAACTGTGTGCGGATGCCCTGAAGCTGCAACAATAATGTCTGCCTGACTTACGATTTCTGCCATGTTTTTTGTTCCAGTGTGGCACATTGTAACCGTACAGTTTGTTTCGCGGCGTGCAAGAAGAATGGTTACAGGTTTTCCGACAATGTTTGAACGTCCGATTACGACAGCGTGTTTACCAGAAGTTTCGATTCCCATTTTCTGCAGAAGAACGATGATTCCGTGCGGAGTGCATGGAAGAAAGGCTTTTTTACCGATTACCATTTTTCCGACATTTACCGGGTGGAATCCGTCTACATCTTTTTCTGGCGAAATTGCCATGATTACTTTGTCTTCGTCAATGTGCTTTGGAAGCGGAAGCTGAACCAAAATTCCGTGGACTGAAGGGTCTTTATTGAGAGTGTCGATTAAGCTTAAGAGTTCTTCCTGAGTTGTGCTTTCCGGCAGGACTTCTGAACGGTCCGTCATACCGGCTTCTGCAAGTGCCTTGCGCTTTCCTGTAACATAACTGACAGAAGCAGGATTTTCGCCAACTAGAATTACGGCAAGGCATGGAGTAACGCCTTTTGCTTTTAACTGTGCTACTTTTTCTGCTACTCCAGAACGAACTTCTAAGGCAATCTGTTTGCCGTCAATAATCTGTGCACTCATTTTTGTACCTCCGGTAAAATTCTGTAACTTTACACTTTAACTTTTGTTTTTAACTTGTAAGACAAATGCAGATGAACTTTTATAAATGCTGAGCTTTGTAAAGCTGCAGGAGCAAAATTAAGGCCAGCAGTTTTTAAGAATTCAATCTGTATTGAAAAAATTGCCTTAAAACGGTAATCTTTTTCGGCAAAACTATACATAATTTTTTGTAAAATTACCATTCATTACAAAAAAATAAAAATCAGGAAAATACAAAAATATCCGAAGATTTGTTGATTTTTACATTGACTATCTGACAGTTTTTTTGAGGGTTAAAAAAGTTATCCTGACTTTTTATCTGGAGAATTAAATGAAAAAAGTGATTGCGCTGTGCTGCGCAGTTTTTTTACTTTCGTCAGCAGTTTTTTGCCAGGAAACAGAAGAAGACGACGACAGATTTGCAGTTGAATATACAATGAACGAACCAGGCGACCAGTTTATTAACATTGGTCTTATGGTTACTTTTCCGCTTAACTTTGGCGGAAGTTTCCCGCTCTACAGAGGCGGTCAGCTTTCTACAGGCGGTGCTGGCTTAATCGGTTACCACAGATTTTTAACTTCGTGGTTTGCGCTTGGACTTGACGTAAGCTTCGGCTACAACCCGACAATCGGCGAAAACATGTTTACTTATGTTCCGTTCTTTTTGTGCTTTACAGTTCAGCCGACATATAAAAGATTTGAATTTCCTGTAACGATGGGAGCTGGTGCTGCCGTTGAAAGTTATTTAAACAGAACATATTTTCCGGGGCTTGTCCTGAAACCTGAAGCAGGAATTTTTTACAGGGCTAATCCAAGCTGGTCATTCGGGGCAAAAGGAAACTTTATGTACATGCCTCAATGGTATGACGACAGTCAGTACAACGATAACGGCAATTTTGCTTCGTTTATGCTTGCTGCCCGCTATCACTTCTAAAAAAATCAACTGGATTACAAAAAATGAAAACTAGAACAAAATCAGTTATTATACCTTTAATTGCTTCTATGGCAGTTTTTTTTACTTCCTGCAATGACGTTATTTTTGACACAATCAGGGAAGAAGTTGAACTTTCTGACGCTCAGTTAACGGGAACAGTACATTCTTTAGTCCGCGTTACAGACGCTTCAACTTCAAAAGAATATCTTTTTGCAACGACAAACCCGAAACTATGGTGCAAGGACATAACAGAAGCTGCAGAAAACGGAACTGACGACGATTTAGACGCAGACGGTGTTACAACTTCTGAAAACGGTCACTGGCAGGAATTTGAACGCCCGGGCGACAAATACGTACTGCTTGCAGCAAACAATGCAGGCGAGATTTATTCAAGGTCAGTTGTAATTGAAAGCGTTACAGACGATGGCGAAAACGAACCGAAAACCTGTTATCTGCGCTGGTACGACACAAACAACAGCGAAAACGGCTGGCAGGACGTTACTTACGAAGACGGAACTGCAGTAAACGAGACACTGGCTTCTTATTCGACAAAATTTGTTATTTTTGGAACAAATACTCCGAAGAATGAACACCGCTATGCTTTTGCAAATATTGCAGGAACTATCTACAGACTTGAAGGCGGAACAGCAACAAAAATTGAAGAAAGCGGCACTTATTATTTTTACCCGGGAACAACAGATGGCACTGACAGCACAACCAGCATTTACTCTTCTACAATAAGCGTTGCAACATTTGACGGCTCAAAGTTTTATTTTTCTTCCAGCCCGGCAATGACAAGCAACGAAACAGCTTCCAGCGATGCAGATTATATATATTACGCTGACGGCAAAAGAATTTATTACAGGACAAGTTCCGACTCTGCCTGGAACAACAGCTATGTAAGCAGTATTTCTACAGTAAAACAAATTGCAATTGCAAAAAATAAAATTTTAGTCGGCACAACAGCAGGATTAGATGCAGTTGCTTTTGCTTCTGATTCAGACCAGGCACCAGGCTCAAGTACAACGTCGTTAAATGCAAATGCAAGTTCAACCTTGTCTTCTTCGTATATCATAAACCAGCTTTTAGTAGTTGATCCTTCAAAAAGCGACAGCGCAACAGACATTTATGCAGCTTCGACCTTTACAGGAAGTTCTTCGAGCACATCCGCAACCAGAAAAAATGCAAGTATGTGGGCATTCTACGTAAACCGCGGAAAGTGGAACAGAGAATAAGGCAAATTAACGACAGGAAAAGAAAAAGCAGAAGTTTCCAGTATAACTGAAAGATTTATTGTAAACAGAAAGTTTTTCGGTTATAGCGGAAACAAATGCCCCCCACCGCACGCTAAAATTCCTTGTGACTCTAGGCGACAATTTTCCAAAATACATTCTTACATATGGAGGAGCTTCCTCCGTCAAATGAAAACGGAATTGTGATTGGCTCTACCCCAGGAAGAAGAAAATTACTGTTTTTTATAGTCACTTTCAATGATTTTTGACATATATCCAACTGAGAATTTTTCAAGATTCATTTTCTTTGGAAAAACATTACGCAACTCATTTATTTTTTCCAGCAGTTTCTCTGGCGGATTTGCAAAGTCAAACAGGAATTCTGTTGCATTACATTCTTCAAGAATCTGGCAGAAGGTTTCTATTTTGTTTGCAATTATTTTTTTACCGGACGAAAGCCCTTCAACAAGAGACATACCAAAACCTTCATGCAATGACGGAAAAACAAGAAATTCAGCATTATGAACAAATTCCTGAATCTCCGCATCTGACTTATAGCCTAAAAATTCAATCCGCTTGTCATTTTTTGCAGCAGCCTTTACTTTCTGCAGATATTCGTCATTATCGCAGGAGCCTATTATTTTAAGCGTGAAATTTTCTTTAAGGGACTGAAAAATCTCGACAAGCCGGAGAGTTCCCTTATTTTCTGCAATCCGCCCCCAGCAAAGAAAACTGTTATTTTCAAAAGCAGCAGGATTTATATTTTCAAATTTATGAATATCTGTTCCCGGAATAAGCATTTTTAAATTCTGAAAATGGAACTTATAAGCAATCTGCATGTCATTTTCAGAAACGCAGTAATTCAAATCATAGAATTTTGAATATTTTGACATCCGCTTCATAAAAAGATTTTTCAAAAATAAAAATGATTTTGTATGAAAAATAAATCCATGCGAAGAAAGAAAAAGTTTATATCCGTATTCTGCCTTTTTTAAGGCAAGCGTTTTATACAAAAACTTTACATCGTTCAAATGAACAACATCCGCGCTGGCAAGTTCTTTTTCAAGAATTTTCTTTGCCTCTGCATTTTTCAAATACGTCATTCCTTTTATATAAAGCACGGGAACGCGGATTGTGCGGATTCCATATTCAACAGAATCAGAAAAAATGCCAGAAAACCTGTCGCCGACAAAAATGCATACTTCATTCCCGGACTTTGCAAGTTCAGAAGCAAGATGATTCACATAAAGTTCAATTCCGCCGATGTGAGGAAGGTAAATACCTGTGATTAAAAGGATTTTCATGAATTTTGGGCTCCTAGTTTTTATCCATAAAGTCTTTTAAGTCTGCAAATTTAAGACTTAACATGTAATACAGAATTTTCAAAAGAAAATAGACAAAATAACATTTTCCATTTTCTTTCATAAACTTTTTCTGGCTTTGAATTCTGAATTTATTTGTTTTAGGATTAAAAGCAGATGAGCCGTTGACCTTATGCAGATAATGCAAACCTTTTACTTCGACAAAAGAGTAACCTTTTTTTATAAGGCGAAGAGAATAATCAACGTCTTCATAATAGAGAAAGAAATCTTCATTCCATAAAGGAACTCTCTCTGTCAATTTCAGAAACACAGATGCCCCGCAAATATATTGAATGTAATTTTTCTTAAAACTTTCGCTATAGCGGCCTGTCAGTTTTGAACAGTAATTCAAGCCGTCATTGACAAAATCACCTGAAAAATTTCTCATTTCAAAATACAGGACTTCGTTATCTTTCGGCAGATTTTCATTTAATTTTTCAAAAAAGCCAGTTTCAATTTTTGTATCGTTATTAAAAAACCAAACATAATCGCAAAAATCATCATCGACTTTATTCTGAATTTCACGGAAACCGATATTATTTGCTTTTGCAAAACCATAATTTCCGTCATTTTCAATTAATTTCGCAGCAAAACATTCGCAAAGCTTCCTAAGCGATTTTTTTACAGTAGACTTTGAATTGTTATCGACAACAATAATTTCAACTTCAAAGATTCCTTTGTTACATTCGCGGAGGCTTTTTATGCAATTCTCTGTATCAGTTAAAGAGTTGTAATTCACTAAAATAACGTTAATTCTGTTTTTCATTTTTTGCTCCAATCCAAAGATTTTATATTTCTATCAAGCAGATAAATTGCAATTAAAATAAACAGTAAAAACACAGAGTTT
>CAVEBK010000012.1:48249-50160 GCA_963613915.1 uncultured Collinsella sp. | reverse complement strand
GGCGGCAGTTCTTTTTTTGTCACACGGATTTGTGATTTGCTGCGCAAATCACTTTTTGTAACGGCAGTTACTGCGCTTCGCTTGTACCTTCGGACAACTGGCTCAAGCACCGTGTCCGGGGCGTTGCGGGGTGTCCCCGCAGAGGGGGTAGCGGAAGACGCTTTAGCGGCTGCAGCGAGGGGGAGACTTCCCCCTCCTTCTCTGGCTTTTTTAATTTCTTCAAGCAAATCTTTTGCATTGCCTTCGGCGGCTATCTGCGGTACAAGGCGGCCCTGGACTGCTTCCTGTAAAAGTGCGTTTTTTAAGTCTTTTGCGGTCATTTACAAATTCCTGTTTAAAATGCTGATGATAATCTGACGGAACATTTCCATGTCTCCGGCTTTGCTTTCGGCTATGAACAGCGTTATGGCAAATAATGTGTCGTCATCTATGCGTTTTTTTCCGTTTACATAAAGCATTTTGTTTTTTTCATAAAGTATAAAAAGCAGCTGGCTGCGATTCGTTTGTTTCCGTCGTGGAAGCAGTGATCTTTTGTAATTGAATATAAAAGCATGGCGGCTTTTTCTTCAAGTGTGGGATAAAGTTCTGTTCCGCCAAAAGTCTGATAAATGTTGTTTACTGCACTTGAAAATCCGTCGTCTTTGGGAATTCCAAAAACACTGCTTTCAAACTGGGGCTTCATAGAGTTTATTACTTCAAGAAATTCTTTTTCTTCAATTCTGACTGCCGTTTCTGCAGTTTTTCCTTTTTTGTCCAAAGTTCCATGATCAAAATCGTCAAGAAGAATAAGACCGTTTGAAAAATCATGAAGAAAGTTTACGGCTTTTTTTATGTCACCAATATTTTCAAGTTTTTCTGAATTAAGATTTTGCGCAAAAGATGACGTTAATGTCTGTAATGCCAGCAGTTTTTGATGTTCCTGGCGGAGCTGCTTCTCATTTATGGCATAGCCGTTTATAAGATACTTTTTTAATACATTTGTTGCCCATTTGCGGAATTGCGTAGCGGTAGAAGATTTTATTCTGTAGCCAAGAGAAATTATCATATCAAGGTTGTAAAATGGAAGCTCACGAGTTACAGAACGTTTGCCTTCAATTTGAACCTGTCGGTATTTCCGACAGGTTGCCTCTTCTGTCAGTTCTTTTTCTTCGTAAATATGCTTGATATGCTCAACAACATTAGTTCGTGATGTTTTAAATAAATCCACCATTTGCTGCTGAGTAAGCCAAACTGTTTCTTCTTCAATTTTTACAGAAATTTCAGTTGACCCGTCTGCAGCTTTATATATTTCAATATTATTCACTAAATTTTCTCCTAAAAATGAACTTGTGCAAAAAATGCACTAGTTTGCGGTCATTGGTCGGCCTCTTCGTAATAATAAGAATAATCTATGCCTTTCATAAACATTTCGCGGTCTGCAATTTTGTCGGTAAGGGCATTTTGAAGTAATGTTTTTATTTTTGTGCTGTCCGCTGCCGTTAATTTCAGTTGGGTAGTGGCACTAACCAACTGAATATTTGAGTTTTCTTCGTCCCATACAGCACGCACTTCGGTGTCTTTAAAAAAACGGATGGAAATTTTTGATGTAGTGTTATTCATTTATTTCCAATTCTCCTTCAATCTGCAAATCCGTGTGATTTTTTCTAATCTCTTTTAGTAAGTCTTTTGCGGTCATTTATTCACCTTCCAGCTGCCGGATTTTTTTGAATTCAGGCGTTCAAGCAGATTTTTTTCTTTTAGCGTTTTTATTGTACGCATAACGGTTGGCCGGCTGAATCCAGTTTTAAAAACGATTTCTTCTGTTTTTATGTTTAAGTCTGCTTTTATAAGACGTAAAACAGTTTTTTCTTTGTCTGTAAGATTTAAAGTATCATTTAAAGTATCATTTTGCACTTTTAAAGTATCATTTTG
>CAVEBK010000012.1:0-48225 GCA_963613915.1 uncultured Collinsella sp. | reverse complement strand
AAATTGAGTTGATTTTTCATACTGTGCAATCTGTTCTTTTAGATTTTCTGCATGATGAAAAAACATAAAATCAATAAATTCTGATGAATCTTCTTTTTCCTGACTGTCTGCAAGGCTTTGAATATATCTGGCACGATTTTCTTTTTTTACGATAGAAGGGATAAGACTTAGTTCTTTTTGAATCATATTCATTAAAAGCCGGCTCATTCTTCCGTTGCCATCAGCCCAGGGATGCAGGGAAACAAGCAGATAATGAGCTTCAAAACTGAGTTTATAGGCTTTAATAATATCTTCACCAGTAATTTTTTTTCGTTCTTCATTCAGATAATCACAGATTTTTTGTAGTTTTTCTGGAACTTTCTGCCAGGCAGGATAACTTTTTCCACCACGTCCTGCACTTACGTTCAGCAAGCGAAGTTCTCCTTTTGCGGAAGAAAAATTTCCAGCAATTGTTTTATATTGTGAACCTGTGTTTTGCATAAGGATTGCAGAAAGACTGCAAAGCAAGTCTATGGTGATTTTTTCATGATTTTTTGCATAAATAAAACTCTGTTCGTATGCTTTTTTTAAATCCAGATTCATCATCTGTTCTTTTATTGGTTTATTGGCAGAAACTCCTTCGTCAAAAAGCAGTTGATTTTCGATTTCTGTAACAGTTGAACCTTCTATAGCTGTTGAATGCGTAATAATTGAATAAAGATAAAATTTATCGTAATCAAGCTGATCTTTTACACCAAGAGAATTGTATTTTTCAATTATGGATAAAAGTTCTTCTGTCATTTACAGCTCTCCCTTTTGTGCTTTCTGGTGAAGGGCAGTAATCTGTTCCAGGAGTCTGTCGATTTCGGCGTTCAGGGCATTGCGTTTTTCTTCGTAGTTCTGGATTGTTTCTTTTACGCTTAAAATTTCTTCTTCTTCGTGCGGGTAGCCGCAGAGGTCAAAGTTACAGCCGTTTTCTAAGAGTTCCTTTGCGGTGTATTTTTTTGCCTTTGGGTTTGAGTCGGCGTCTGTAATTTCTGTGCGGTTGTTCCACCAGGCAATGCAGTCGTCAAAGTGTTTGAGTTCCATCGGCTTTGTTTTGCTGAAGTGCCTGCGGTCGCTCGGAATGTCTACGCGGTAAAACCAGGTAAAGCCGTCCGGTTCTTCGTTGTTAAAAAAGAGGATGTTTGTTGTAATTGAAGTATAAGGACTGAATACGCTTCCTGGCAGGCGGACTATTGTGTGCAGGTTAAAGTCTGTTAAAAGCTTTTTTTTAAGGTTGTTTTTTGCGCTGTCGTTTCCGAACAAAAATCCGTCCGGGACAATTACTGCGGCGCGGCCTTTTTCCTTTAAACGGTACATTATTACTGCCATAAAAAGATCGGCTGTTTCGCTTGAGCGCAGGTCTGCAGGAAAGTTCTGCTTTATGTCGTCTTTTTCGCTTCCGCCGTATGGTGGGTTCATTAAGATTACATCGAAGGCGTCTTTTTGTGTGTAGTCTAAAAGTTTATTTGTGAGGGAGTTTCCGTGGTAAACTTTCGGGCTGTCGATTCCGTGTAAAAGCATGTTTGTTACGCAGAGCATATAAGGGAACTGCTTTTTTTCTACTGCGTAAATCGAATTGTAGATTTTTTCGGATTCTTCGTTTGTAATGCTGGTTTTTGAATTTTTTATGACTTCGAGTTCTTTTATCCAGCTGCTTAAAAATCCACCGGTTCCGCAGGCAAAGTCTGCCATTGTTTCGCCAATCTGAGGTTTTATCATTTTTGCCATAAACTGTGTTACGGCGCGCGGAGTATAGAATTCTCCGGCACTTCCGGCGCTTTGCAGTTCTTTTAGGATTGTTTCGTAGATTTCGCCGAATGCATGTGTTTCTTCGTAGCTTCCAAAGTCAAGCTCGTCAATGATGTTTACAATCTGCCGCAAAAGGACACCGTCTTTCATGTAGTTGTTGGCGTCTTCGAAAGTTGTGCGTACAATCGACTGCCTGACTGGTGTTAAAGGAGTTACATCAAGATTTTTTAATTCAGGGAAAAGCTCATTGTTTACAAAATCCAGAAGCTTGTCGCCGGTTAAGCCTTCGTTCTGGTTTTGTGTATGTGCCCAGGTTCTCCAGCGTAAGTTTTCTGGAATGATTGATTCGTAGTTTTCGTCTTCAAATTCCCAGTCTTCTTCTTTTGCGTCGTACACTTTTAAGAAAAGCATCCATGCGATTTGTTCGATTCTCTGTGCATCGCCGTTGATTCCGGCATCGTTACGCATTACATCGCGGATTCTTTTTACAAAACTGCTTAAGTTACTCATTTATTTTTCCTTTTTTTGTCAATTTGTTGAGATTTTTTATGCAGAATACAATGCTTCTTCCAGTTCTCTTAACGCCTGGCGGTATTGTGCGCTTCCGCCAAACAGGGCTGCTATTCTTGCCGGTTTTCCGTATTTTGTAAACGGATTCTGCTTTAAGATTTCTGTTGATTCTATGTCGTAGATTCCAAGTTCTGCGTATTTATCGAGCAGGGCGTTGATTACTTCTTTTGCTGCATCTGTGTATCTGGCGAATATGTCTCGCTTTTTAACGTTATTTGCACGCTCCCTGCGGGTCAGAGGCTTCTGGTTGAATGCTATGTGGCAGATAAAATCAAAGTCGTCTACATCGCTCATGTTCTGATCTTTTTTTACAAGTTCAAGATCGATTCCTTTTTCTTTTAACATATTGCGGATAACTTCTTTTTTCTGTTCTTCGTTCCAGGTCTGTATAAAGTTTTCCAGTGTCTGATATGTGCCGATTATGCTTTCTTTTGTGTAGTCTTCGATTGATTCCTGCTTTAATAATTTTCCGTCTGTATCGTAAACCGAAACTAAACGCTGAAGAACTTTTATATTCACTCCGCCTTTTCCTACAACCTGCACTACTTTTGAAGAATTTGAATTTCCGTCTGTGGCTGAATCATCTTCTCCATCACCATTTTGTAAAGCATTTTTGCTCTCATCATCATTTTCATCATCAATTTTGCGTTCAGCCAGTCCAAAATCTTCTGCCTGTTCAATTTCTCCGTCCCATTCAGGATCTGCGAACAGGCGGCTTACGCGGCGAAAGTCCATTATCGTAAAGTGAGTTTTTCCTTCGTTGTAGCGAAGCCTGGTCCCTCGCCCGATAATCTGCTTGAATTCTGTCATTGAATTTATAAGTTCATCAATGACAATCAGTTTTACCATTTTACAGTCTGAACCTGTAGAAAGAAGTTTTGAAGTTGTTGCAATTACAGGATATTTTTCGCCAACGGAAATAAAATAATCAAGTTTTTCTTTTCCGTATTTGTCGCTTCCGGTAATGCGCACAACATACTGTTCTTTTACATTCCCCTGACTGTCGCGCAAAACCATATCGGTATTAAGGTTATTTAAGGCAACGCGCATTCTGTCTGCTGCATCTTCTGTCGGGCAGAACACAATTGTCTTGGACATGCGGTCTGTTTCTTTCAGGTATTTTGTAATTTCACAGGCAACTTCGTCTATTCTGTCCTGAATAATAATATTGTAGTCATAATCAATAAGGTTATATTCGCGGTCTTCTATTTCGTTTCCGTAAATATCTTTCTGTCCTTTTTTTGGCCGCCAGCTGTCGTCAATATTTGTGTGAACATTAACAACCTTGAACGGAGCTAAAAATCCGTCTTCGATTCCCTGCTTTAAACTGTAGCTGTAAACCGGCTCTCCAAAATAGTCTATATTTGAAACATATTTTGTTTCTTTTGGAGTTGCCGTCATTCCAATCTGAGTTGCGCCGCAGAAATAATCAAGGATTTTTCTCCATCTTGAATCCGCTTTGGCAGAACCGCGGTGACATTCGTCTACGATAATCAAATCAAAAAAGTCTGGATTAAAGAATTCCTTGTATTTTGAAATTTCGGCTTCAATTTCTTCTTCTGTTTCTTCTGCTTCTTCGCCCCTGTGTTTAGAAGAATCGAGCTGCTGATAAAGGGCAAAGTAAACCTGCCAGGCACTTAGTTTTGACTTATCTTCTTTCTGGAAATTGATTTTATGAATTACTTTTCCTAAAGGCTTAAAATCCTGCTGGATTGACTGGTCTACAAGGTTGTTTCTGTCTGCAAGATATAAAACTTTCTTTTTTGTTCCGGATTCAAGTAAACGCCAGACTAGCTGAAACGCCGTATATGTTTTTCCTGTTCCTGTTGCCATTGCAATAAGAATCCTTGTGCGTCCTTTTGCAATTGCTTCAAGAGTCATGTTTACTGCATTGCGCTGATAGTAGCGTGGAGGATAACAGTCCGCACCTGAATAAAACGGCGTGTTCATGAGTTTTTCTTCGTAACAAAGCGGAACATCGTAAATCCTGGAATTGCCGTCAACTGCATACTGCATTTTATTTTCGACTTCAAGGATTTTCTGTGAGTCAACATTTTTCCAGCGGTTGTAAAGTTCTTCTGCAGTTGGAAAATCTGTAAGGGGGAATTCTTTTTCGAGCCCGGTTGTAAAATCGTGTTCAAAAAAACTGTCACCGTTTGAAGTATAGACAAAAGGAACATTCATCATAATTCCATAACTGACAGCCTGCTGCATTCCAAACGAAGATGAGTGATTATTGTCTTTTGCTTCGACGATTGCCAGTGGAATTGCCTTGTTATACCAGAGAACGTAGTCGCATCTTTTGCCTTTTTCCCGGCCTGGAATATTTCCTTTAATGTGAACTTTACCGTCTGTAAACTTATTAAGCGGTGAAGTTTCCATAGTGATTTTTTTGATGTCCCACTTAGAAAGCAAGGCAGGAGTAATGTACTGAAGCTTAATGTCTTCTTCTGTCATCTGCTTTTTATCAAAAATGTCACTCATAATTCAACTCCCTCATAGAAATTTGTTCCATTGCATCTGTGCGCCAGGTTAAAAAACTGTCAGGCTGCCACATTCATTGAATTATTTTATTCTATTTTTAACGTTTTTTGAATTAAGGGCAAAAAATGAATGGCCCGTTTCTGGTTTTTCTTTACACGTTCCTATAAGTTTTTCTTATAACATCATTAAAATTTGTGATTTTTCAAAATGAGATTTCTGGCTGATAATCTATTCAAAGAGGAAAACACTTTTCCGGCGCGTGCCGGAGCTTTGGAGGTACACAAATGAGTAGCGCAACTATCACATTACTGTTCTTGCTGTTTGCGATTGTTATGTTCATCTGGGAAAAAATCCCGCTTGGTGTAACATCGATGATTGTCTGCGTAGGACTTGTAGTTACAAAGGTTCTTGACTGGAAAACTGCTTTTGCAGGTTTTGTTGACAGCAATGTAATTCTTTTTGTCGCAATGTTTATTGTCGGCGGAGCTTTGTTTGAAACCGGAATGGCAAACAAAATCGGCGGAGTCGTAACGCATTTTGCAAAAACTGAACGCCAGCTGATTGTTGCCATTATGGTGATTGTAGGATTGATGAGCGGATTTCTTTCCAACACTGGAACTGCAGCCGTTTTGATTCCTGTTGTAATCGGAATTGCTGCAAAGTCCGGCTATTCCCGCTCGCGCCTTTTAATGCCTCTGGTTTTTGCGGCTGCAATGGGCGGAAACCTTTCTTTGATCGGTGCTCCGGGAAACCTTATTGCTCAGTCTGCAATGCAGAATATGGGCAAGGAATTTGCTTTTTTTGACTACGCAAAAGTAGGCGGTCCTATTCTTATTGCCGGAATTATCTTCTTTGCTTTCTTAGGCCCGAAGCTTCTTCCAACAAGAACTCCTGGTGAAGATTCAGGATTTGACGAAAACCTTGATTTTTCTAACGTTCCTGCATGGAAACAGTGGCTTTCACTTGGAATTTTAGTTCTTACACTTCTTGGAATGATTTTTGAAAAGCAGATTGGAATTAAACTGCACATTACCGGCTGTATCGGTGCCCTTGCATTGATTTTAACCGGCGTAATTTCTGAAAAGGCTGCAATTAAATCCATCGACTTAAAGACAATCTTCCTTTTTGGCGGCACACTTTCGCTTGCTTCTGCCCTGCAGAAGTCTGGCGCCGGTGAACTGATTGCTTCTAAGGTAATTGGTCTGCTCGGCGACAATCCTTCGCCATATCTGCTTACATTTGCAGTCTTTATGCTCTGCTGCATTCTTACAAACTTTATGAGCAACACTGCAACAACCGCTTTGATGGTTCCAATCTGTCTTTCGATTGCAAACAAAATCGGAGCAGATCCGAGTGCAGTTTTAATGGCCTGTGTTATCGGCGGTTCATGCGCTTATGCAACACCGATTGGAATGCCTGCAAACACAATGGTTATCGGTGCGGGCGGTTATACCTTCCTTGACTACACAAAGGCCGGTTTACCGCTGATTATTGTAGCAACTGTAGTAAGCATGATTCTGCTTCCGGTTTTCTATCCGTTCTTTCCAGGTTAACAAGAGAAATGCGTTAGGGACTGCAGGGGCGCGCGAAGCGCGGTGCAAAGCACTGGAGCGCGTAAGACGCGGAACCCCGAAAGGCCCGGCCTGCCGCAGGCAGGTAACGCCCAAAAACATAAAAAAATAAAACAACAACAATTCTTTTTGGAGGTACAAAAATGTCAAAAGAGGAACAGGTTAAAAAGCTGACTGATTACATGGCTAACTTTATTGCCTACACTGCAAAAAAGCTGCCTGACGATGTAATTGCCAAGCTTCAGGAATTAAGAGAAAAAGAGGACAGTCCTCTTTCTAAGACTATTTACGACACAATGTTTAAGAATCAGGAACTTGCAGTAAAACTTAACAGACCTAGCTGCCAGGACACCGGGGTTTTGCAGTTCTGGGTAAAGTGCGGAACTAAGTTCCCTTTGATTGACGAGCTTGAAGTTCTGTTAAAGGAAGCTGTAGTTCAGGCTACATTTGCTGCCCCGCTCCGTCACAACAGCGTAGAAACTTTTGATGAATACAACACAGGCAAAAACGTTGGAAAAGGAACTCCGACTGTTTTCTGGGACATTGTTCCAAACAGCGATGAATGTGAGATTTACACTTACATGGCTGGCGGCGGATGTACTCTTCCTGGAAAAGCAATGGTTTTAATGCCAGGTGAAGGCTATGAAGGTGTTACAAAATTTGTTCTTGACGTAATGACTTCTTACGGTTTGAATGCCTGCCCTCCGCTTTTAGTTGGCGTTGGCGTTGCAACTTCTGTAGAAACGGCTGCCCTTCTTTCTAAAAAAGCCCTTATGCGTCCGATCGGATCTCATAATGACAACGAAAGAGCTGCAAAGATGGAAAAACTGCTCGAAGACGGAATCAATTCAATCGGCTTAGGTCCTCAGGGAATGGGCGGAAAATATTCTGTAATGGGCGTTAACATTGAAAACACAGCCCGCCATCCTTCAACAATCGGTGTTGCAGTGAATGTCGGATGCTGGAGTCACAGACGTGGTCATATTGTTTTTGACAAAGACCTTGACTACAAAATCACAACTCATTCGGGGGTAACATTATAATGGTAGAACTTAGAAATGGAAAAAAAGTGCTGATTACACCGGTTTCAGCAGAAGACTTAAAAGACATTAAAGTTGGAGACATTGTTTACCTCGACGGAAGCATGACAACATGCCGCGACGTTGCTCACAGACGTCTTGTAGAAGAAGGAAGGGAACTGCCGGTTGATGTACGCAACAACGCAATCTTCCACGCAGGCCCGATTATCCGTCCTCTCGAAAACGACAAATTCCAGATGGTTTCTGTTGGTCCTACAACAAGCATGCGCATGGAAAAGTTTGAATACGAATTTGTAAAGCTTACCGGCGTACGCGTAATTATCGGAAAAGGCGGAATGAAGGAAAACACGGAGCGCGCCTGCAAAGAATTTGGTGCAATCCACTGTGTTTTCCCTGCCGGAAACGCCGTAGTTGCAGCAACAGAAGTTGAAGAAATCGTGCGCGCTGAGTGGCGCGACCTGGGAATGCCGGAAACTCTGTGGAACTGCCGCGTTAAGGAATTTGGTCCTTTGATTGTTTCGATTGACGCTCAGGGCAACAATATGTTCGAAAAGAACAAGGTTGAATTTAATAAGCGCAAGGACGAAGCAATTGCAGAAATCTGCAGGCATGTAAGTTTTATTAAATAAAGCAAATGTCGGGAGACATAACAAAATTAAAATAGCCTCTCGTCGAGAACCTTCCCAAAGTCGCACGGTTGAGACAAGCTCAATGTGCGTTTTGGGAGAGAACCTCGACTACGGCTATTTTACATCCTGCAAAAACACTCGACATTCATAGATTTTAAAAAAATAATTACCTGCCTGCCCTTTTTTATCAGGGCTGACTGCATCCGCAATCCGTGGAAAAAGAATGGACATTGCGTTATAATTTTTTTATGTCAAATTCTACTATTCCAAACCGCTCAGAAGTTCCTGCTAACGATAAATGGGATCTTTCTACTTTATACAAATCAAACAACGAATGGGAAAAAGACCTTTCTTTAATTCCTGAACTAATCAAAAACTTTACAGATTTTAAGGGGAAACTTGCTTCTTCCCCGCAAACCTTTTTAGACGCACTCAAAGCATACGAAGCTCTTTATAAAAAACTGGAAACTGTTTACTGCTATGCAAGCCTCTACCACACTGCCGACGAAAGCGACAGCACTTCTCAGGATATGGAAGGCAGGGCAATGATGGCTTATTCAAAAGCCGGAGCCGAAAGTTCATTCTTTTCGCCGGAATTAATGGCAATTCCAGATGAAAAAATCAATTCATGGATTGAACGCGAAGACTTTGCAGATTACAGGATATTTGTTCAAAAAGAACTGCACGAAAAACCTTATGTTTTAAGCGAAAAAGAAGAAAGAATTTTATCTCTTTCTGCAGAAGCAACACAGACTGCAAGCAACACATTCTCCCTGCTCGAAAACGTAGACCTGGATTTTGAAAGTGTGACTGTAGACGGAAAGGAAATGCCTTTAACGCAGTCAACTTTTTCTCTCTTTATACGCAATCCAGACCGCGCTGTAAGAAAAGACGCCTATAAAAAATTCTATAAATCTTTTGTAAAACATCAGAACGTAATTGCTTCGCTTTATGCAGGCAACGTTAATTCTGACATTTTCTATGCACGCGCCCGCGGATTTAATTCAAGTCTGGAAGCAAGTTTGTATTCCAACAAGGTTGACCCGAGCGTTTACCACAATCTGATTGACACTGTTCACAAAAATCTGCCGGCTTTGTACAGATATTATTCATTGCGTAAAAAAATATTGAATCTTGATGAACTTCGCCATTACGATGTTTATGTTCCGCTTGTAAAAGACGTAGAAACAAAAACAAGTTACGAACAATCCGTTGAAATCTGCCGCAACGCACTCGCTCCGCTCGGAAAAGAATACACAGATATTTTGTGCAGAGGACTTTTAAATGGCTGGGTTGACCGCTACGAAAATAAAGGCAAACGTTCCGGGGCATTCAGTTCAGGCGCATACACAGGCTATCCGTACATTCTTTTAAATTACAAGGATGATGCAATCCGCGACGTATTTACAATGGCACACGAAGGCGGACACTCAATGCATTCTTATTTTTCAAAAACAAACAATCCGTTTATGTGCTACGACTACACGATTTTTGAAGCAGAAGTTGCTTCTACCTTTAACGAAGAACTTGTTTTTGAATATCTCTTAAAAAATGCAAAAACAAAAGAAATGAAGGCTTACCTTCTGGCAATGCGTGCAGACGACATTCTTGCAACCCTGCACCGCCAGACAATGTTTGCCGAATTTGAACTGAAGGCTCACGAACTTGTAGAAAACGGAACTCCGCTCAACGCACAGAACCTGCGCCAGCTTTACCGCGATCTTTTAGTTTTGTATTTTGGCCCGGAAATGGTATTTGAAGAAGAAAGCGACATGGAAGGATTGAGGATTCCTCATTTTTATAATTCATTCTATGTTTATAAATATTCAACTGGAATTTCTGCAGCCCTTGCACTTGCAAAACGCGTAACCAATGGCGGACAAAAAGAAAAAGAAGATTACTTTAAATTCTTAAAATCTGGTGGAAGCCGTTATCCGCTCGAAAGCTTAAAAATTGCAGGAGTTGATATGTCTTCTACAAAACCAATTCAGGATGCGCTCGACACTTTTGCACAGATTGTCAGCGACCTTGAAGCACAATTAAAGAAATAGGCCATTTGTGCCGATACAAAATACAAGTCTGTTAAAAAGCAAAGAAGGAAAGAGACTTATGAAAAAAGAAGAATTTTATTCATTTTATAAAAAAATTCCAAAAGCAGAGATTCACATTCACATTGAAGCCGTAATCAGCAGGGATTCAATTAAAAAACTTTATTTTAAGAAAAATAATAAGGAATTTACTGACGAAGCACTCAATGCACTTTTTTCTTATTCCGATCTTAACGGTTTTATTGCAGCTTTTTTGCAGGTTCAGGATTTATTTACGGAAGTAAGCGATTTTGATCTTGTTTTTGAAGATTTAAAAAATTATCTTCTGCGAAACGGAATTACACATTGCGAAGCCTTCTTTGCTCCTTCTGCCTTTATTAAAAAAGGTTTTTCTTACCCGCAGATGGCAGAAAATTTTGAAAAAAATCTAAAGAAGATAAAGGCAGAAACCGGAATTACAGTCAGCCTTCTTGGCGATGTAAGCCGCACCTTTGGACTTGCCAACGCAGAACAGAATTTTAAGCTCTTTACGGAAAATTCTTTTGAAGGCTTTATTGGAATAGGTCTTGGAGGAGCTGAATCAAAGGGGCCTTCTAAAGATTTTGGTCCGGTTTTTGAATCCGCACTCAATGCAGGTTACCACGCAGTTGCACACGCGGGCGAAGATCAGGGTCCTGAGTCAATCTGGGACGCAATTCAAATCTGCCATGCACAGAGAATCGGTCACGGAATTTCTGCAGCCCAGGACGAAAAATTGATGGACTTCTGTGCAGAAAAACAGATTCCTTTTGAAGTTGCCCCAACCAGCAACGTTTTTACAAAAAAATATGTAAAAACATTGAGCGAACATCCGTTCCGCAAATTCTTTGACAAAGGAATGCTCGTAACATTAAACACAGACGATCCTCTTTTCTTTGGAGTTGAACTTTTAGACGAATACTGGAACGCTTACAAAGAAATGAATTTTAGCGGCGATGAACTAAAGCAGGTAATTCTAAACAGTTTTAAGGCTTCTTTCTTAAGCGACGACGAAAAACAAAAAGCTTATGCTTCCGTAGAAAATGCCTGGAACAAAAATTAATGACATCTGTTGCTGATTTTATAAAACTTCCAAAAGCAGATTTTCATTCAACACTGAATTTCGGAATGCGATATTCTTCCTATGTAATATGGGCAGGATTTTTCATTCCGGATTTTCCTGTCAATAATACAGACATTAATAAAGAATTAAAAAAAGAAATTGAAGAATATACATTTTTAAGGCTCGGCTGCCAGAGTGACGTTCAAAAACTTCTTTTGCTTTCAATTGCAGAATCGCTCGGCGACAACATAAGGCAGCTTGAAGGCGCAATAAATATCGAACTTTTAAGCCGTTACGGTTCAGTTTCTTCAATTGCAGAACTTTTGCAGACAACCAGACAAAAATACAAAGATCAATTAGAATTAGCTTCTTTTCTTTCGATAAATTCAGACACAGCGGACAAAAAAACTTTAATTCTTGCACAGGATTTTTTAAAATCAGGCTGTTTCAGCGGTTTGTACATTTACGGAAAAACTCTTTTTGAACAGCCACAGAACTTTAAGCAGATTGCAGACTCTGCCTGCTTACAAAACTTAAAAATAAAAATAAATGCAGGAGAATCTTCTTTACAAGAACTTTCTGCACTTTTTAAGATTTTTACACCGCAGACAATCGTTCAGGCGGACAGTTTTGCAGACAGCAAAGAAATTCTTTCTGTCTTAAAACAGGAAAAAATCAAAACTGTTTTTACACCAGGCGCAGCTGCAGAACAAAAAGCCAAAAGTCTGCGCGCCTTTCTCGACAGCGGAATCGACTGTGCACTGGGAACAAAAAGCATTCTTCTTTTTAACAGGTCTATAAGCCAGTTTGCAAGCGAACTGTGCAACACAAAAGTTTTTACAAAAGAAGAAATGACAAAATTTGTGTCATGCTGAATTTTATTTCAGCATCTCTTACAAAAAAAAGATTCCGGCTCGTGGGCCGGAATGACAGTTTTTTTAATACGTCTTACCAAGGAATGTTGTACTTATAACCCTTGGTCCTTCTGTAAATGTTTCTTCACCTGTTTTTGCGTGAATTCTTCCGAGAAGCATATCAAATTCTCCTACCGTTCCAACAGGGAACTTAAAGTCTTTTGAATAGCCTAACAGTTCCAGATGCGCATTTACGTCAAAGTCAACCGCAGTATAGAAATGTGCTTCCGTATTGAATTCAAGTGAATCCTGAAATATGCCTGTAGGATTTACAGAATACCTTATGGTTGTATCAACCGGGAATGCAAAAGTTACAGGCATTTCAACTCCAACAGATGCTTCTGAACCAAGAATCCTGGAACCCATACCAAAACCTGGTTTAAGTTCAAGAACAGGTGTAATTATTACATCGCCGCTAATACCAATTCTGGTGTCATCGGTAGACTGATATTTTGTTCCAGCATAGAATGCACCTTCTTTTACTAATCTTGAATTAGAATGATATCTGAAATTCCTTGGAATTTTTACAAACAACAGGTTCAGATAATCCCAGTCAACTCCCATGCCAACGTCAAATCCTGCAAGGAAAGCTCCTCCAACATAAAAATCATTACATTCAACAGCAACAACATATTTGTAAAGCAGATCCATCTTTGCTTCAAACCAGAACTGGATTGGATACGGTCCACCAAGAGGAATTGTAACCCGCGTTAAACGGATGGCAGAATTAGTAACCCTTGTTTTTGAGCGATTGGAACTGATAATTTTTGCAAGAAGGTTGTCTGGATTAATTCCAGCTGCTTCTGAAAGTTCCCTGTCGTTCTCCTTGATTTTTGCATCCATTTCTTCTTTTGTAAGTCCGGCCTTCTTCATATCATCTTTTGTTTCAACTGTGCCATTTGGCTTAAACACAACTGGATCTTCTTTTGTAAAAAATGAACCTATCGAAGTGTATTTTAGGCCGTCGTCAGCTGCAAAAGAAACGAAAGTGTAGAATCTTACAACAAAATCAAATTTACCGCTCAAAATCGTTAAGTTTCCACCAATACCAACTTCTGCTTTAAAATTGGTATTCATATACAACTGCCTGATTACATCGTTTCTAATAAGCGTTTTTGCAAACAGTCCGAGATCGTAGCTTAATCTGACTCCCTGCTTAAATTCATTCTTAATTTTTGCCAGCTTATGTGTATATTCCACATACTCAGGCTTCATTTTTGCTTCCTTCTTTTTTAGTTCTTCTTCTTCGCGTTTTTTAGCTTCTGCAGCATTTTCGTCCAGGATGTTCGCGAACTTATCACCGAGCTCTTTCATTGCCCTGTAAAAGTCGGTTTTTCTGTGTCCATTTGGAAGATCTTCGTTTTCGTCATCCGGGTGAAAATCCGGGGACATAACTCTTGCTGCAGAGAATGATTCATTCAAACTGTCGTCCATTAAAGGTTCACCAAGATAGAATGAAAAATTCTGAAAAACAGCAGAAAAAGTATTTCCAAATGTATTGAATGAAGGACAATCTTCGCTGTAAAGCTTGTTAAGAACAATTCTATTTGCAACAACTGTTATTAAATTGCTGCTAAGATCCAGTTCCTCCATTGTTTTACGAACTTCGTAAGCTTCGTCAGAATTATTGTTTTCTACCAGAGTTTTCCACAAATCTTCTTTTACTAGCAGCTTGTTAAGTTCAACTGCAAGATCGCTGATGTTCATTGAAGAATAAGCAACTGTTACTAAAGAAGCCGGGAGTTTTTCAAAAAGGCTGTAAATTGAATAGCTTCCTGCAAATTCTTCAGGCTTAAAGTAGTAAGTTTCCGGATTATTTCTTTCCGGCAGATCAAACTCGTTAAGTTCTGTGTCGCTTACTGCGCGGGCACTTCCATAAGAAGAACTGCCGACATAAATCTGGAAGCAGCTTTCTTCGTTGTCAATTACGTAGTCACCATAAGAAAGGCTTTTTACGGCAGAACGAATTCCTCTGTTGCTCATGTCGTATTTTGTTACAACGTAGCGCCCCTCGTCGTTAATGTTTACAAGTCCGCCAGGATAATTTTTGTTTTCGTACTGTTCTGGGATAATCGAAAACATAAAAGATTCCATTGTTTCTGATGGATTATTGATTGCAGTAAGCCACATTGCCTTTTCTGCACCCTTGCGCTTAGTTAAAGGTTTTGTGTATTTTAAGTCTGCGTATCCGTCTCCGGTAAGGTCAACTGACTGTCCTGCAGCAAGAGCGTAAGAACCTTTTTTTGAAGGAATTTCTTCACCAGCTTTCCAGCCGTCGCTTACGTAATAGTCAAAACTTACGTAATCTTTATCAATGTCTGTAATTTCGATATAACCGTAACTTGCAGCGTAAACCGGGTCAGAAAAAGCAGTTTCTCCGTTTCCAAGATCTTTTTTTACAATCATTCCGGCACGGGTTGCAACAATAACGCCTTTTTCCAGCTGACTTACAGAACTGTCAGAAGGGTTATAAAGCATTGAACCGCCCTGATAGACAAGGTCTTTTAATGCAGCACGGTCCTTTACTCCGCTGATATTATTTAATCTTGCAGAAGAATCTGAATCTTCAAGGCTAAGTCCGTTTACACAGCCAATAACTAAGGCAGAAAGTGAAATCGCACATCCTGCAAAGATTTTCAATATCTGTTTCATAGCTTTTCTCCTAACTTATAAAAACAGTATATATTCCCCATGTTGCCAGATGTGGACAAAAAAAATGTTTTGCAGGAACTTCAACTGCGGCTGTTTGACAGCTTTTTTTTACAGATAAACCATTAAAAGCATAATGTCAGAATTGCGGATTCCGCTTATGCGGCTTGCCTGCCCCAAAGTAAGCGGGCGGATTTTTTCGAGTTTTGCACGGCTTTCTGCACTCAACGCAGGAATTGCTCCGTAGTCAAAATTTGCAGGAATCTTACGGTTTTCCATCTTGTGCATTTTTGCAACCCGGGCATCCTGTTTTTCTATGTAATATTTGTATTTAAAATCTTCCTGGGCAATTCTCCAGATTTCCGGTGCATAGCCTGGATTTTCTGCATTTCTGTCTTTTAATAAAACTGCAGTTGCTTCGTCTATAAGCGCATATTTTGAACGCACAGCTTCTATCTGTGTCTGTGTTTTTAGTCCTACATTATAGGCTTTTTCGCTCAAACGGCGGTCGGCAGTATCGTGCCTTAACTTTAAGCGGTATTCAGCGCGGGCGGTAAACATTCTGTACGGTTCTTTAGTTCCAAGAGTTACAAGATCGTCAATCAAAACACCAATATAAGCTTCGTCGCGTCCTAAAATCAAAGGCTCCCATTCAGGAATCGCATTAAATTTTTCGTATCCCTGTTCGCTCTGTGCTTTTTGCAAAGCTGAATTGATTGCATGAGTTTCGCGTTCAGAAATTTCTGCAAATGCCTTTATTTCGTCAGCTGTCATTCCCGGTTTATTCTGGAATGCACCTTTTTCCATACTTGCCGGCGTCTGTCCCATTCCAGCACAGGGAGGACACAAAGGTCCGCAAAGTTTTTTATGAGCACGCGCATAAAGGGCCGCATTTATTCCGGCAACAAGTCCCTGTCCTGCAGCTTCTTCGTAGCCTGAAGTTCCGTTTATCTGGCCTGCATCAAAAAGTCCTGCAACCCTTTTAGTTTCGAGGCTCGGATACAGCTGGGTAGGTTCAACATAATCATATTCAACAGCATAACCCGGACGGCTTACAGTACAGTTTTCAAAACCAGGAATCGTTCGCAAAAAAGCGTCCTGAACTTCTTCCGGCAGGCTTGAACTTAAACCGTTAATATAGATTTCTTCCGTCTGCAAGCTTTCCGGTTCAATAAAAAGCTGGTGGCGGTCTCTTTCTGCAAAACGCATTACTTTGTCTTCGATCGAAGGACAGTAGCGCGGGCCGATTCCACTGATTTTTCCAGAATACAAAGGTGAGCGGTTTATATTTTTACGGATAATTTCGTGAGTTTCGTTGTTAGTATAAACCAGGTAGCATGGCACCATCGGACGTTCAATTTTTTGAGTTTCAAAACTGAATGGAACAACTTCTTCGTCGCCTTCCTGCAATTCAGCCTTAGAAAAATCCACAGTGTGGCGCAGGATTCTTGGAGGAGTTCCGGTTTTTAAGCGTCCTGTCGTAAAGCCTAAGCGGTTTAGTGAATGTGTAAGTCCAAAAGCGCCGCCTTCGCCGATTCTTCCGCATGGAGCATCGTATTCGCCGATAAAAATTCTTCCGCCCAAAAAAGTTCCGGTAGTTAAAACAACAGAACGAACGGGAATAATTCTGCCACGCTCGGTTACAATCGCCGTAACTTTCTGTCTTTTTCCAGATAAAGCCGCTTCGCTCAAAAGTGAAGAACGCGTTTCGCCGGGAATCGTGCCTTTTTCCGCAGAAGTGTCGCTGTTTGGAGGTAATTCGCAGTCGCTGGCAGTTGTTAAAATATCAACGACAGTGTCCATTAAAGTTGAAAGATTTTCTGTTTTTTCTATTGTCTGACGCGCTAAAGAAGAATAAAGAATTTTATCTGCCTGGGAACGTGGAGACTGAACAGCAGGTCCTCGGCTTTTATTAAGCATTCTGAACTGGATCATGGATTTGTCTATAAGTTTGCCCATTTCTCCGCCGAGAGCGTCAATTTCCCGGACAATGTTGCCTTTTGCAACCCCGCCAATCGAAGGATTGCAGCTCATTCTTGCAATTGAATCTATAGTCTGCGTTACGAGCAGCGTTTTTAATCCCATTCTTGCACAGGCAAGGCACGCTTCAGTTCCAGCATGTCCGCCACCAATTACAGCAACATCAAAAGAATCATAAAAAGACATGCAGAAAATTATATTGATTTACCATTTTTAACACAATCTTTTGGGCACCCCGGCGTTCCGCCGGCCGGGCTATCCATGGTGCTAAAAAAATGTCAATTTTTTTCTCTTAATTGTAACTATTTTCTTCCTCATTGTTTATATTTACGAAAGTGCTCATAACACTTTACATTGCAAAACTCCTTACTTTTTTTGGGCACCGGCTCTTCCTCCGTGAACCGGTGCCTTCTTTTTTTTATAAAGTCCATTGTTTTTATTCAATTTTTATCCATTTTTTACAAATTCTGACCACGGTATTTTTCAAACTTTAAAAAGTCAGAGCATTTCTTTTCGATTTTTAAGATTTTTTTATAAAATATTCTCAAAACTTCTTTTTGCTTAAAAACGACGTCGTAATAATTCAAAATTTTATAGGTTTTAGCAGTTATATTACTTTCATCTGAGACGAAAGTTTATACAAAAAGTGAGGTGTTATTTATGAAAGTAACCAAAATTTTAATGTCGGCAGCACTTATTTCTGCCGCAGCAATGATGATGTCCTGCACAGGACTCACATCTGACGACTCTGAAAGCACAGAGTCTTCAAGCCGTGCTGCTTCTTCAGGAACAACATATTCAGTTTCGACAGCTTCTGCCCTTTACACTGCAGCAAACAAGGTAAATGCAGGCGACACAATCAAATTAACGGCAAACATTACGTTAACAAAACAGCTTCAGCTTTTAAGAAGCGGTTCTTCCGGCAATGTAATTACTTTTAACGGAAACGGAAAAACACTCACCTGCTCTTCTTTCAGCGGCTGGGGTGTAAAAGTAAACGGTTCATACTGGACAATTAAAAATCTTACAGTAACAAAAGCACAGGACTGCGGAATGGTTCTTCAGTCAGGTGGCAACAACCGTATTGAATACTGCAAATTTACATACAACGGCGACACAGGTCTGCAGGTTTACAATTCTGCACACGACGTAACAATCACCGGCTGTGAATCTTACTACAACTACGATTCTTCAACTGGCGGCGAAAATGCAGACGGTTTTGCAGCAAAACTTTCCGGCGGAAAAAACATTAAATTCAATAAATGTATTGCAAAATACAATTCAGACGACGGATGGGATCTTTACAGCCAGCCATACCAGGTTACATTGAACCAGTGTACAGCTTCTTACAACGGTTACCGCAATTCTTCATTGCAGACAACTTCAGACGGAGACGGCAACGGATTTAAACTCGGTTCAAAATACAAGAATGTTTCACACAGAGTTTTAAGCTGTACAGCAACATACAACCTTAAATACGGAATCGACGCAAACGGCAACACAGCAAAGCAGACAATCACAAACTGCACAGTAAAAAATAACGTAGAAGGCCAGATTTCCAGCCGCACAAGCTACTAAGTATAAAAAACATTTAACTTCAGTTTTCTCCCGTGTTTTATGCAGCACGGGAGTTTTTTTCTGGTAAAGGAAGTCCGTTTGCAAGCTGAAAAACAACTTTTTCAAGTTCCTCAATTTTAAAATTTCTTCTCTTTGCAAGTTTTATATCTTTTTTATACTGATTTGTCCATTTTATCTGATACTTAGGCTCTACCATTTATTCATCTCCTTTACAAATTCGTCAAAAGAATATCCTTTGACATTCGGATCGCCTGCAATACGGTCGCCTTCCTTCATTGCCTTAATAGTCTTGCGGTTCGGACGGTCAACGGCAATTTCAAAAGGAATACGTCCTTCGCGGATAACCTGCTTTGTAAAAACATTGTAAAGCCCGGAAACAGTCATTCCAACCTGTTCGCAAAAAGAAGATTTACATTTTTTCCGACGAAAAAGTGTAAACATGTCGCATTTTTTCCGACGAAAAAGTGTAGAGAAATCACATTTTTGTGATATACTCACCTTATGCAAAGAAATTTCATCAAAAAACTTGCCGGGTGGAAAACAAAAGAAAACCGTAAGCCTCTTATTATCTGGGGAGCACGTCAGGTTGGAAAAACCTGGCTTATGCAGGAATTTGGCAGACTTTATTTTGAAAATACCCTTTATATTTCATTTTACAGCAATCAAAAAGACGCCCAGGTTTTTGAAGCAGATTATGATGTAAAGCGCATTTTAAAGACTCTTGAAATTCAGCATCACACAAAAATCAGTCCGCAAAAAACACTGATAATTTTTGACGAAATCCAGGCCGCTCCAAAAGTTACTGAATCGCTAAAATATTTTTGCGAAGACGCCCCAGAATATGCGGTGGTTGCAGCAGGTTCGCTTTTGGGAGTGAGCATTCACGAAGGACTTTCTTTTCCGGTGGGGAAAGTTGATGAATTCAGGCTTTTTCCAATGAGTTTTTCAGAATATCTTATGGCTCTTGGCGAAAATGACCTTGCAGAACTTATTGAAAAAAAAGAGCCTTCAAATCCTTTAATTTCAGATTTAAGCGAAACTTTTATTCCTCACTTAAAAAATTATTTTTTTGTTGGCGGAATGCCCGAAGCTGTAAAAACTTTTGCCCAAAGTGGAGATTATGATAAAGTTCGTGATGTTCAGAATGCAATTTTGAGCCAGTACGAAGGGGATTTTGGAAAGCACGTTAAGCCTGTTGAACTTCCCCGAATCAGAATGGTATGGCATTCTCTTCCAATGCAGCTTGCAAAAGAAAATAAAAAATTCTTCTTTGGTCAGATAAAGCAGGGTGCCAGAATGAAAGATTTTGAAATTGCAATTCAATGGCTTTGTGACGCAGGACTTGTTCACAAAGTTCATAAAGTTTCAAAACCTGCCGTTCCTCTAAAAGCTTATATCTCTTTTACGGATTTTAAACTTTATCTGAATGACACAGGTCTTTTATGTGCTTTAAGCGAATTGGATAAAGACAGCATTGTAAGCGGCAACGAAATTTTTGTTGAATTTAAAGGGGCACTTACTGAGCAGTATGTTTTGCAGGAATTGCTTGCGACCACAGATTATAAGCCATATTACTTTTCCGGCGAAAAATCTACATACGAAATGGATTTTCTGATTCAAAAAGGCAAAAACGTTATTCCACTTGAAGTAAAAGCCGAACAGAATCTAAAAGCAAAAAGCCTTAAAGTTTTCTGCGAAAAATTTACTCCGGCCGGTGCAGTACGAACATCAATGGCAAAGTATTGCCAGCAGGAAATGGCACAAA
This sequence comes from uncultured Collinsella sp., assembly GCA_963613915.1. Taxonomy (GTDB): domain Bacteria; phylum Spirochaetota; class Spirochaetia; order Treponematales; family Treponemataceae; genus Treponema_D. The sequence goes on along the minus strand of CAVEBK010000012.1, from coordinate 28,143 downwards.
CGAATTTAACAAACATTCCTCTCTGGGCAATTTGCGGTGTGTAAGATTTGTCATTTTTAGTTTTGCAGGGCGTGGTGTATCACGAAAAAAAATCTTAAAACATTTTATTCCGTCAAAAACGGCATAAAATAAAAAGGTCTCAAAAGAATATTCTCTTCGTTTCCTGAATCTTTTTGTGATATTAAATAGGCCTTATTGATATTCTGTGAAATTTTTCTGCAGAATTCTTTTATTGACTCATGTTTTCCTGTTCCGGAAGATTTTATTTCAAGCGCGTCTATTTTGCTTCCGTCAGAAATCAGAAAATCAACCTCGTAATAATGTGTGCTTTTTTCTTTTTCCCAGGTATGATAATAAAGTTCCCTTCCAGATGCAGCAATCATTTGGGCTGTCAGGTTTTCATAAAGATATCCAAGATTTGCCGGAAGTTTATCAGAAAGGAGTTTTGCATAAACCTTGTTTTCAATTGCCGGGCGGTCAATAAACATCAATGTCACAAACAAGCCGGTATCGGAAAGATACAGCTTATAGCTTTCAAAGTCTTTTGTATCGGCAAGATTTGTCCCTGGATTCGTGAAATTGTAGCATGGCAGAACTGTTTTTGAATCGATTAACTCATATAGTAATTCATCTGCTTTTGTGTTATTTCTTTTTCCGATTGCAGTGATAATGCGGTATTTTCTTGAATCCTTTGCCAGTTGCGCTGGAATCGAATGATACAATGCCGAAATTCTTCCCGACGGATCAATCTTTTTAAAATCTTCTTCATAAAGATTGATTATCTGCCTTTTTATCATATCAATTTCCGAAAAATTCTTTCCATTTACATAGGCTTCTACCGCCTGAGGCATTCCGCCAACTGCCATGTAAACTCTCAAATCCCTCATCAACTTGCGGTTTGTCGCCTGACCAATTGCTCTTCCGCAATCGAAAATCTGTCTCAGAAGCCCGAAATTGCCGTCTGTCGCATCGCAGAATTCTTCGTAATCCATCGGAAAAATCTGAATTTTCATTTCTTCCGATGGAATCAAAATATCCTTCACATTTTTTCGTATCGAAATAAGAGAGCCAGTCTCAAGATAACTGTATCTTCCGTCCGCAACAAGGTGTTTTATCGCCTGCCGCGCCTTTGGAAAAAGCTGCACTTCATCAAAAATTATAAGCGACTCATGTTCGTAAAGCGTTATTCCAGTTTCCGCCTGAAGACGCAGAAAAAACACATTCAGATTTCCTATATCGTTGAAACAGTCAAGAATATTTGATGATGCCTTTGAAAAATCTATCAGGATGTAGGATTTGTATTCATTCTGTGCAAAATTTTCCGCGATTGTTGATTTGCCGACACGCCTTGCACCTTCAAGCATGATGGCATATTCAGCAGAATAATTTTTTTTCCAATCTAAAAGTTTTTGGTAGGCTTTTCTCTTAAAATGCATTTTTGTTTCCAATACAATTTTGGTATATCATAAAAATGTGCTTTCCTTCAAGATTTTCTTTGCAAGAATTGTGCTTTTCTTCAAAGTTTTGTTTATCGAATTTGTGCTTTTCTTCAAAGTTTTTTTTGATATTTGCGTAAGTTATAACAAAAAAAAGGCTTCTGCGCGGTTAAAAAATAAAGTACCTGTTTCAGGGTCGGGATAACAAATAGCGTCATGAAGAACCAGCAGGAATGACATTCTGAAGCCGAAGAAATGTCATGCTGAACCAGTTTCAGCATCTATTTTAAAAGAGACCCTAAAATCAGTTCAGGGTGACATATTCACTGCGAGTTTTGGAACAAAACTCGTTAAGCAACCGCAAGGTTGCGACTCATGCTGAACAGGTTTCAGCATCTCAACTGCAACGCTTGCTCCCCAACGCCACGGACAGCGCCAAATAAGCAAAAAAAATCAATTTTCTGTCTCAAAAAATGTGTAAAAATGCACATTTAGCACCATTTATATATGTGCAGCCAAATTATTTTTTTAGGAGCGCACATATGGAAAAATTCAAATTACCGGTTTTTGAAAGATGGGAAGATTTAACTCTCGCTAATAACTTTATCTTCTGTAAAGTGATGGAAGAAAATCCAGAAGTAGCAAAAGAACTGTTAGAGCTTCTGCTCGACATAAAAATCGACCGGCTCGAAAGACCACAGTCAGAAAAGCAGTTTAAGACAGACTTCGTTTCCCGCGGAATTCGCTTTGATGTTTACGTAAAAGACGGAACCGGCAGGAGTTTTGATATTGAGATTCAGACGACAAGAAAAACAAACCTTATAAAACGTGCACGCTACTATCACGGACTAATGGACGTAGACGCCCTGCACTCGGGAATCGATTATAATTTCTTAAAAGACAGTTACGTAATCTTCTTATGCCTCGGAGACGTTTTTGGCTACGGACTTCCTGTCTACACATTCCAGAAAACTGCAAAAGAAGACAGTTCCATTTTAATGAACGACGGCACAATCACAGTCTTTTTTGATGCCCTAAACTATGATAAGATGAAGTCAGAAAAAGTGCGTTCATTCTTTAAGTTTTTATGCGGGCTGAACATCAAAGACAATTTTACAGAAAAACTTTCTGCCCTGGTCGAACGCCTTAAAGTAAACGCACAAAGGAGGCACGAATACATGACATGGGAACAGGAAATGAAAGAACAGGCTCATTTCTTGGCAGAAGAGTGGGCTCCTGTAATGGCGCAAGAACTAGCGGAAGAGATTGCAGAAGAAAAAGCTAAAGACATAGCCAAAGATATAGTTCAGGAATCTGCCTTAGAGACTGCTAAAAACTTTCTTACAAAAAATATTAAACCGTCGGTTATTGCAGAATGTACTGGTTTGCCACTTGAAAAGGTTCTGCAAATTCAAAAAGAAATAATGAATTCGACGGCGAAATAACACAATTTCTGTAACTACACCAATACAAAAAAAAGGCTTCTGCGCGGTTTGTTTTTTTTGAAAACCATGCAGAAGCCTTTTATTTCTACGCAGCAATACTACGCGTTATTTTTCGCTCTTTAAGAACACTACATCCATGCGGCCGGTGTTAAAGCCGACTACAGCGTCACAGTCGCCCATTGAAACGCTATCTTCGGTTGCATCCCATGAACCGCTCCTGCCTTCTACATATACAAGCTCGCCGCCAGAAACGTAATGGTTTCCGCCATCAACAACGGCTGGAACAATCTGAACGTCCCAAAGGCTTTCTGTGTTTCCGCTGCCAGTGTCTACATCGCGGAGAAGCGCGTATTTTACACCGTTTGCTGTGCCTTCGCTGTTGAGCCAAGAAACGCACGGAACGTAAACAGGATTTTCAGTAGTACCAGTATTCATAACAGAAAGTGTGCCGTAGGTTCCGCTTGAATCAATTGTCATCGGATCTCCAAACTCGTAAGCGCCTCCGTCAGGATTATTTGTTGACTTTAAGTAGCAGAGTTTTCCGTCTGAATCGCGGTACATTATGTGCAGATAGTTGCTGCCGTCAATCTTTGCCTGAACGTAAGTTCCGCCGGAAACGCCGGAAATTGTCTGACGGGTCCAGGTTAAAGCTATTGCACCGTTTGCAGTATTACAATATGCAATCTTTATCTGCTCATTATCTGCATCGTAATACACAATCACAGGTTTTCCGCGGCTTGTTAAAGCAAGACTCTGATACTTACCGGCAGATGTAGAAGATGTTCCTTCAGATACAATATTCTTGGCACCAAAGTAGATTGCAATTGTATAACGACTAAATCCTGTAGCTGTTTCTCCAGAATCTGATGTATTCCAGGTAAAGGTATATGAATCGTTTCTATAGACAGGGGCTGTACTTAAATCATGCAAATCATATTTAAAATTTCCCGAATCATCTGTATACATCAACGCAATTGTAATTCCGTTAGTAAGGTATGCATTTTCCATTGCAGTCTGTTTGTTCATAGAAACTGTTGCAGACTGAGTTGTAACGCTGTCACTAGTCGTGACAGCGTTTACTGTTGCAGACTGAGTTGTAACGCTGTCACTAGTCGTGACAGCGTTTACTGTTGCAGACTGAGTTGTAACGCTGTCACTAGTCGTGACAGCGTTTACTGTTGCAGACTGAGTTGTAACGCTGTCACTAGTCGTGACAGCGTTTACTGTTGCAGACTGAGTTGTAACGCTGTCACTAGTCGTGACAGCGTTTACTGTTGCAACAAGAGATGAGAAATCCTGAGCACCACTGCTACTACTAGAATCAATTTTGGTAGAGTTTGTAGAGAAAATATCAGTGTCAGTAACAACAGTACCAGATTTATTAACCACTTTTTCATGCAGCCTGTCGATTCCTGTAGAAGCTCCATCAATTAAAGTCCAGCCGTCAACATTATATCTATACGCATTTGATGTAGGATTTAAGCTGTAGTTATCCATATCAATGCAAGAATATCTTAGAGCTTTGTTTGCAGAATCATAATAAGTATAGTGCAACACATTGCCAAATCTTGCCGTTCTTGGAACATCAAATACACTTACTTCTCGTCCCATTGCATAGCTTGCAAGCTGGAAGCCAGCAACATTCGTTGTGCTGTCTATAGCGTGAGTTGGATTACCAGTAATTGAAACAGTCTTTGTAGTTCCAAAAGTAGCAGTAATATTCTTTAGCTTATTATCGATTCCCTGTCCCCATGCACCGCCAATATTTTTACCATTTGCGTATCCAATATTAGTAACTTTTCCACCGTTTCCAACATTTGCAGGAAGGAAAAGAACGCTTAAACCTCCGTTATTATTAGAAGAATTATCTACAGCAAATGCAGTTATTTTATCAGGCTGATCATATCCTGCATAAGACGGTTTTTGAGCATAGTCAGTTGTACTGCTTGAAAGATTTCTCTGAAGTTGAACGGTTCCAGAGCCCATAACAGTCCAAGAACTAAACAAGTTTCCAGTCATATCAGTAATCATGGTTGGTTCGTTACCGCTCGAACTTTGACTAAAATAATGTCCCACATCCCAGACACGGATATACCTGTTGTCAAACTTGTCATCTGTGTCAAGATTTGTTTCTTCAGCATTGTTGTTCTTGTCGTTCAGAGAAACAATTTCGTTTACAGTTACTGTAAGCTCGCCGGAATTTGCTGGAGCGCCAATCGTGAACGAAGTTCCGTCTGCATCAGAAGCTGTTGCTGATTCTGTTCCAACATTTACTGTCGGGCTTGTTCCAAAGTTCCAGCCGCTCACTTTTAACGTGTCGCCCACTGCAACCGGGTATTCTCCGTAAGTTGAGCGGTTCATTGTTGTGTTGCTCTTTGAGGTCGAGCTTCTCACAATTCCCGTAATGTACGGCACAATATCTGTCCTGTATGCAGCAGGTTCAACCGTCGAGCCGGAAGAGTTTATATTTGTTCCGTCGCTTGCGGCTACTGTAAATGTTACGTCGGCTGCGGCAACGCTTTCTACTGCGCTGGTGTCTACCGTTAAGCTCCAGCCTACTGTGTGGCCGCTTTCTGTGCTGAACTCGTTATCTGTAATTGCAAACGTTAAGCCAGTTGCCAGCTGTGATACAGTAAATCCGCCGGTAGAAGTATTATAAGAAGCAACCTGTACAGAAGAAACTTCCGTTGAACTGAATTTAGAGCTTGTTGTAAGGTAAATGCTTTCAACACGTTTTTCGTCTGTTACTGTTCCTGTAAACACAACTGTTCCAGAAACCTTTGTGTCTGTATCAAATTCTCCGCTTGTTCCAGCAAAATTTGCACTTGGCAATGTGCTGCTTAAGTCAACATGTCCTGTAGAACGGTCTGCTGTCGGGTCTTTTATTGCAGGTACAGGGAACTGGTCGTCTACAAGGTCGATGTACAGAGGAACATTTACAACTGTCCACTGAGAACCAAATGCCGTAATGTTTTCGTCTGAATCAACCGTGTCGCCTGTTCCGGCAGTTGTGCCCTTTGTTGAATCCCACAATGTTACGCCAATATAGTTTATTTTGTTGTCACTTCCACTTGCAGAAGCCCATTCGTTGTATTCAAAACCTGTTGTGTTTGAGCCATACTTAAATTTGCCAGTTGGAATAGTAAAGCCCTGCAACTTGTTTGTTACAATTCCTGCTGTAGTTGTGCTTGCAGTAGTGTCGTAAGTAGAATCAGTTGCCGTCGTGAGCTGTCCGTCGGTTCCGCTTGTTGCAGTTGTAAGTGCGGTGTCTCCAACTGCAAGTTTGTAAGACAGAGTTCCGTTTCCGCTTCCGTAGCCTTCGTATCCGCTTACAAATTCAAAAGCAAGTCCAAGGTCGTTGCGCATTGTAATTCCAGTTGTGCCGGAACCACTTGCATTTTCTATTGTAACAACTTCCTGAACACGTCCACTCGTACCATTTGTAAGCGCACTGTAGAACTTCTGGCTTTCGTTTGTGTCTGCCATTGTGCTTGAACCAAGCTCGTTATCTGTAAATTTTCCGTCGCCGTTCAAGTCTGTAGCAAGATAGACTTTTGCAAGGCGAGGCGTGTTGTTTGCAATCATTACAGGAGTTTCGAGGGTGCGCACGTTTCCAGCCTTGTCGAATGCCATTGTAACGAGGGTTACAGGACCGTCTTCAAGTTCATCAAGATAAAGAGAAACATCCCATGTCCAGGTTGAACCGCTCTTTTTAACGGATTCAATAATTCCGTCGCCGTCGTCTCCGCTGATTACAAAGCCGCTTGACCACGTTCCAGGAACTTCTGAAGATGTATTGTCTGCAATCAAAGCAGCTGGAGCAAAGGCTGTTGCTGGCAATGTAGAAACAGAGCCGTCAACAGTAATTGCATTTCCGCTTACGCTTACAATCGTGTAATAAATGCCCGAAAGTTTTATGATTCCGCCCGCACGGATAAACTTGTAAGAAGAAATGTCAGCCGAACTTGTAAACGTTGTCGTATTAGCAGTTGAATCAACCGAAGAAGAACCGCTGAGAGTTACTCCGTACAAAGCATTTGTACTGTAATTTGTGTCAACAGTATCTGTTAAATCTTTGTCTGTCTGCAAAGCGCCAGTATCTGTAACTTCTCCAACATAAGCTGAAGAAGAAGAATTTTCCCACGCAGAACCATTTGCCAGAGGAATAGGCAGTTCAACTGTTGTTGTGCTGTCTGCAGTGCGTTTAAAGTAGAACGCAATTCTTTCAAATCCAGAACCACTGTCTGTTGCTGTTGAGCCAAAGGTTACAACATGGTCAGAGTTTTTGAGTTTTGTCATGGAAATTTCAGAATCGTTGCCGTCTGTAATTACAGGCTTGCTGTTTGCATTAACAGCAAATACAGGCGCAACATTGTCCGCGTTCACCTCGAATGTCGCAGTTGAAGTGTTGCTTCCGTTTGCGTCAGAATCTTCCGCCGTTATTGTGTAGCTTTGTGTTGAAGTTTTATCTGTGTCAATTTTTATGTAGACATAAGCGATATAACGATCAGAATCAGAAGGATCAGTTACTTCTGAGCCAGCTGCAGAACTTGAACTATTATCTGCAGCAGAAGGATAAACAAAATAATCTGTTCCAGAAGTAAGCTTTGAAGAACCCAAAGAAACTCCGTTGACTTTTACTTTTGTCTCATCCGTTACGCTTGTGCAGAGATACCACTGTCCCTTTAAGTAAACTCCGGCAGAATATGACTGCGCAGAAGACGGTGTTGCGCTATAGAAAGCGTCTCCACTAGAAAGCGTGTCTGCATACTGATACAAAAGCGGAGAATCTGAATATCGCGGAACCTGGCTGTCGATATGGATTGAGTAGGAATCAGACCAAAGCCCGACTTTTCCGTTTTCGCCCACGCCGCAGACCCGGATTTTTACGTCGTTTGTGCCAGACTCAGCATTCATTTTGTCGTCGTTGTTGATTACGATGTACCACGAAGTTTTTGAACTGTACAGCGTTGCAGGAATTCCCCACCAGGCATTTTTCTTTTCTGTGTTTACTGTAGAATCATTTGAGAAATTAAGGCTCGACGTGCTTCCCTGCGCATTTTTCCATGCGTTTTCAAGCTCATCTGCGTCAAGAACCGTGAATCCGTAAGTGCCGCTTACTGTATCTTTGTCATCCTCATCAAATCCACCGTCATTATCAGAAACCTGGAGATAAACCTGGTAAGCCGTACTGTCGCCGGAAGGAATTTCCACAGTTCCTGTAACACGGATTTTTCCGCCGAGAACCGCGTATCCGTCAGAAGTCAAAATTGAAGAATCAGGATAAGTGATTTGAGTTACAGGCCGGTCAGCGTCTGGATTGTATCTTATTGAATAATCGCGGCAGATTGTATAGTTTCCGATAGCGTCTGTCGCCTTAAAGTAAACTGGCAGCGTGTAAACGCCGTCTGTGTCTGCAGTTGCGTAAGTTGTGTCCTTTGTGTAATTGCTTAAAAGGGCGTTGTCTGTTCCGTTAAAGATAAATGTCCATGAACTTGCAGTCGAAACAGAACTCAATACTCCTGCCCAAGTCTCAAGTTCACTTAAAGCAGAATCAGAAAGCAGAACCTGACTTGTTGTCGGAATAAGATACTGAATTGACTCAACTGAGCTTGAACCAACTTCTGCAGTTGTTCCAGACACGTTAATGGAAGAACCAGAAACAGTTGTTGAAGAACTCGGGCTAGTCATTTTTACAGACGGACCAGAATTATCAACCATAAATGTATAAGAACCGTTTCCAGAAAGCCCTGAATTATCGTAAGCAGTTACGGTAATTGTAAGAGCTCCAGTAGGAACATTTGAAAGATCGATTGCAGATGCAGGTTCCCAGGTATAAGTTGTTTCGCCTGTTTCCCTAATATCAGAAGAATTTACATAATATTTTGCAGCAGACGTTATTACAGAATTTTCCGAAGAATCTGAAGTAATAGTAAAGTTGCCGTCAGTTTCTGTTGTAGAAGATTCAATTGAATTTTCTGCAATTTTTGCAGCCGTTGCCCTCTTAAAGAGAGTATTTTTAGAAGTATCTGTAATATCAAGTAAAAGTCCTGCAATTCCGTTTGCATCGCTTGCAGTTACTTTCAGATTTAATGAACTTTCGTCTCCACCAGCAACAAAGCTTACAGAAATTCCACTATATGCTGACCTTTCTGTAACTGAAGAAGCAGAAAGCTTTCCTTCAACATTATTTACCTTTGGAGAAGTAGAATCTGACTTATAAGTAAATTCTTTTACACAAAGTGAATCGTCAAGTAGATACGTTTTTAAATACAGCTTTGGATTTAAAAGATATGTTGCAGCTTTGTCAGAGTCAGTTCCTGTTGCAGCTCCGTCAGAGTCAGTTCCTGTTTTAGCAGTTGTGTAGAATTCATTTCCGCCGTTGTCTTTTATATAAATATAGAAAATCTTTTTTCCGTCATCTGGAGAAGCTGGAGTAAATGTAAAGTCGCCGGTCGCTTTGTCAAATTCCGCGCGATTCGTCGCATCGCCACTTCCATCATACGGGCTTTCAGAAATCACAAGCTTCTCAACAACCGCGCTTGTAGTTGAATCGTCATCAGAAACTGTTCCTGTTACCTGAGCATCTTTTCCATATTTAAGAATGTATGTTTCGTCAGAAAGTTTTGTAAGATTGCTGATTTTTACAATCGGACGGTCAGAATTCTGGTTTACATAAAGTGTTAATGAATCCGAGTAGCCCGTGTTTCCAGCGTCGTCTGTTGCACTTGCACGAATATAAACTGTAGATTTATCCGTAAAGTTAGTTGTATCAATTCCGCTTGCAATAATTCCAGAATTCCATTCAACCTTGTAGCTGCTTCCGGCCTTTTCTGTTGTAAGAGTTGTCCAGGTTGAATTATCTGTGCTGTATTCAAGACTTACTGCAAAACTGTCTGTTGTCTGGTTGTCAGCTGCACTTCCTGTCAAAGAAATTGTCTTGTTTACATCTCGCTTGTCTGCGGTTGAAGTGTCTGCGTCCGCCGGTGCCGACAATGTAACTGTCGGTGCCTTGTTGTCTAAAACAAGATTGAACATTCCAAGGCTTGTAGAGTTTCCAGCCTTGTCTGTTACAGTTACGGTTGCAGAGCCACTTGCTAATTGCTCAGCTGGAATTGTAATTGAATAAACAGTTGTTCCGTCATCTGAGCTTGTAGAAGTTCCCACAATTGATTTTTCTGCGTTTCCGATTTTTGTAAGTTTAACAGAAGAAATTCCACTGTAAGTATCTGCTCCGCCTGTAGTAGTGTCTGCAACACTTACAGTAAATGTAAGGTCAGTTTTGCCGTTCACGAGCTTCTGCTTGTTTTGAGCAGCAAAGTCTGCCATAGAAGAACTGTCAGAGTCGCTTCCTACAGATTTTAAAGTCGGTTCAGCCGGTGCAAGCGAATCCACAAAGAACGAAAGCGTTACATAAGAAGTTTCGTTTTCTGCTTCGTCACGAGCCTTTATTTTTATTGTATTTACGCCCTGCTTTAAGTTTTCTAATGAAATATTGCCGTTTTCGGCTTCCGTCCATTCAAAATCATCTGAATCATTTTTGATGTCGTTTAAATTGTACAAAAGGGCAGAAACGCTGGTTGTTGCATCCTTTGCTTTTGCAGCAATTGTTACGGAAGTTGAATTATACATGCTGTATTCAACACCGCTTATCGTAATTTTGTCTGAACTTGCCTTTGTGCTTACGTACGGCGGGTTATCACTTGTATTGCCAGTGTACCAGTAAGGCGCCGTTGTATCTGTCGTTACCCTGCAGGTTGCAGTTGAAGTATTTTCTGCTACATCAGTTGCAGTAACTGTATAAGTATGTACACCGTCTTTTGTTTCGTTAGTTCCGCTTGCAGTAGAAGAAGGAGTTAATTCAACAGTCCACTTACCATCAGAAACAGTTGCTGCATACGATTTAGTTGAATCAAGCGAATCTGTAACAACAACAGTTTTTACATCAAGATTATCACTAACCGTTCCAGCCAAAGTAAATTTTGAATTTGTTGAATTTTCCGGGTAGTCAGTAACAGCAAGTACTGGAGGCGTAACATCTACCATTATGTTGCTGATTGTAGTTGTGGCTGAGTTTCCGAATTTATCACTTGCAGCAATGCTAATGGAAGTTGTTCCATCCTCGTTCAGGCTGGCAATAACCTTTCCTGTGTAAGAGCCGTCTTCACCTTTTACAAGTGTCGCAGTTGAATTTGCAACAACGCTCGCAACTCCAGAAACCGTATCAGAAGCATCTGCTTTTACATTAAAAGTAGTTGAACCGTAAACACTGTAAGTTACATTATCTTTTGTATATTCAAATAATTTAGTGTCAGAAATAGAGGCCTTTAATACCGGTTCAGTTTTGTCATAATAGAATGTAATTGCGCCAGCAGATTTTTTATTACCAAGAATATCGCTGGCAGTTACTGTAAGAGTGTATGTTCCCTCTTTTGTAAGCGATACATTTTCTATTGTCCAGTTACCCGAATCAGAAATTATTTTTGAACCTGTAAGATCTGTCTTGTCGCTGGAATCCGTAACTTCTGTAATTACATAAGAAATCTGTTTTAAGCCGCTTCCAGTGTCGCTGACGTTTCCTTCGAGAGTAAGACTTCCAGTTGTTGTATTGCTGTCTGCAACCGGGCTCGTTACTGCAATAGAAGGAGCTGTTGTGTCACAAATTACAGTCACATTATATTCACTTTGATTTAACGCCTTGTCTGTAAGTAAAATTTTATATGTGTATGTTCCGTCGGCTGTTATGGAAGGAGAATATGTCCAAGTGTTTTCTGTTACAGTAACAGCAGTTCCGTTTATTTTTATTGAATCTAAATTTACTTCCGTTATTGTTCCGCTCAAGGTAAAGCTTTCTTTTGCGTAATAAGTTCCGCTTGAGCTAAGAGTTGAAACAGAGTTTCCGTCTGCATCAAATAAAGCAGTTCCGTTCAAAACAGTAACCGGCGCAGTTGAATCAATTACAAGGTTTACATAATTGTTGTCTGCGCTTGAGTTACCGGCATTGTCAGTTGCCATTATGTGTACTACATAAGTAGAATTTTCTGTAAGAGAACCAAGATCAGAAAGATTTAAAGTCCACGAAGTTTCTGCACTGTCTGCAGCTCCAAGATTTGCAGAATACCAGCCGTTTTCTGTAGAAGGAGTTTCTTTTCCCTCAGGAATATCTCCAACATAGTAGAAAACACCAGCAACCTTGCTGACTGCATCGCTGGCACTTCCTTTTATTGTGTTTACAGTTGAAGCATTTGTATAGAATTCTGTAGTTTCGGAAAGCCCGTCAGAGAACTGATTTGAGCCGTACTGAGTAACCGTAATCGTCGGAACTTCGTTATCTACGGTAAATGTCGCCGTAGTTGAAGAAGACTGACCATACGAATCTTTTGCAGTAAAGAGAATCTTATAACTGCTGTCAGAAAGTTCTTTATCAGGAGAAGCTTTCCATGTTGTTCCTGTTTTAGTAACGGTTACAGTTGCAGGCTGTTCAGCACTAGCCAGTTCTTTTTCTGTAGAAACATCTATAAATGTTGCAGTTACAGCAGTTGCAGAAGCTCCGACTGTTCCTGTAATTGTTGGTTTTGGAGTCTGGTATGTACTTAACGTATCAACGCTTATTGCCGGAGCCCCGGCAGAAACAGCGATATAGAATTTTCCTGTTGTTGAAGATACTGGAGTTCTTCCGGAAAGTTCTGTAGACAAAACATCGTCTGTTGCAATAACTTCAACAATATAAACGCCTTCTTCAGCTGGAAGAATAAACGAATTGCTGTAAGTTGACTTTCCGATGTTTGTTTTTGCGGTTGAATCAACTACAGTTGTTCCGTCTTTCTCATAAACAATCATTTCTACGCTTTTTATAAGGTCATCGTCCGAAACAGAAACAGAAATTTTATTATTGGAAACTGTTCCAAACAGGTTTCCGTTGTTCGCATTGATGTTTGTTGAATCCGTAACAAAGTCGAATGTTTGATTTTCTGAATCTGTCTCGCTTGAATTGCTTGCGTTATTCAACGTAATTACAGGTCTGTCTGTTTCCTGCAGAATCACAAGTTTTGAATAATCAGAGCCGCTTGCACTCAAAGAAGAATAAGTCGTAGAATTTCCAACTTTATCCGTCGCTGTAACTCTTATGTCGAGGGATTTTTCGTCTGTGAGTTCTGTTGTATCGATTGACTGGCTGAATGAATAAACTTTTCCGAGATTCAAGGTGTCAGTCTTGTTTCCGTCGTCGTCAGTCCAGTAAGAAACTGCGCTTCCATCAACAAAAATCTGCATTGAAACACTTGTAAGATTTGTTTCTTCGATTGTGCCTTTTACTGTGATTGTGCCGTTAACGTAAGTATTTTCAGAAGAATCGTATTCGCTTCCGTCAACAGTCGGAGTAATAGAAGAAATTTCAATTACCGGCAGAATTGAATCCACCTGAACCATCGAAGTTTTTGAGTCTTCGTGTCCGGAAGAAGATTTGCCTGCAAGTTCAAGTGTATAAACGTAATTCTTTCCGCTGGCATTTTCTGCCTTTATTGTTTCGTATTCAGAAAGTTTTGTAATGTCTAATGTCCAGTTGCCGTCTGTGCCGCAGGTAAATGCGTCTGTTGTTGACCATTCTTCAGCCTTTGCAGAGCGCGTTATTGTTCGTGTGGCTGTTCCAACAGTTGTGTCGGTGCTCTGGTCGGTAACAGTAAGGGTTACTGCAAGTGAATTTGCAAAAAGTGAACCGCTTGAAAGAGTTGCACTTCCTTCAAAACTAAATTCGCTCGAATCCTTTAATGATGAATTTGCCGGCGAAGTAATTTTTAATGTCGGAGCAACGCCAGCTTCGTTTCCTTCAAATCCGTAAATTGAACTCTGGCTGAACACAACGTCGTCAACATCGGCACCAGTTACAACAAGAATATAGTATTTTTTAAGCGAAATTGAATTTTCCGGCAGCGTAATTCCAAAAGTTTTAGAAGAAACAGAACCTTCGTCCGTATCTGTGTCGTGCTGACCGTAATCATAAATAAGTTTAAAGTCGTTAAAGCTTGTTACAGGATTTTCTGCAGTTGCGTTTGAATATTCAATAAAATTATCTGTAGTTTCGTTTTCAAACTGGCTGTTTTCTTCGTCAAGAACAGCTTTTACAAGTGCTCCTATTGCAGAAGCAAGGTCCGTTTCTGAAGGACTGTTTTCGTATTCACGCATCCAGACCTTTACGGTGTCCGTGTAGTTTTTGCCGGAAGTTCCGTCAAGGTCAATGTTTGTTCCGTCAAGCCCCGAACTGACAGAAACAGAAACAGTCTGCCCGCTCGAAGCCTGGGTAAGGTTTGAAGAATCATTAAAATCGTAAGAATAGCCCGTAATATTGTAAGTCGGGTTTGCTTCAGGATTTAAAGAAAAATAAAGTTTTGAACTGTCAGCATCATCTGCCGTATTTTTTACTTTTGCAGACAAAATTGAAGCTGCGTTCGTTATTACAGAAGAATCAAGGCTGGAAGTTCCGTTAAGGATATTCATTAAATCGCTGACTTTAAGTTTTGCGCTTGACTCCTGTTTCTGGCTCAAAAGTGAAGAATAAATGTCATCGTTTAAATAAAGTTTTGCAGTTGAATTTCCTGCAGAATCTGACTTTTGTTCACTAGCAGTTCTTGCATCTGCAGTTGAATCCGGCGTCTGATAAACCTGGGCGTTGTCCGTTAAAACAATTTTACAGGTATAGTAAGCAGTTCCGCTTGTTGTATCCCCATAAACTGCTGAATAACGGCTTTTAAGACTTTCATCATTCGAAGTTGACTGAGCAATCGTAATATTTGTTGAACCTTTTGTTTCTACATCAGTTTCGCGGAAAGCGTCTATCTCTTCTCCATCATAAGTTTCTTTAGAAACAATAGCTCCGCTGGCATCGTAAATTGTTACGTCCATTGAACTTACAGAGTGCAGTTCGGCAATAGAGCCTTCAATCGTAAAAATTGAACCATAAGCAGAAGGCGAAGTTGTACCGTTTTTTACAACTCCAGGATTAGAAATTACAAAAACCGGCGCCGTGTTATCAATGTCAAAACTTCTTGAAAGTTCATCAGAAGTTTTTCCTGATTTATCTGTTGCAATAACATTTACAGAGTATTTTCCGTCTGGAAGTTCCCAGCCGGCGTAATAAGTCTTTTCTTTTTCTGCTTCAGATTTTTCGTCGTCGGCAGATTCAGCATTGTTAAGTGTAATCTGCCATGATTTATTGTCAGAAGAAATCTGAGCTTCTGCGTTTTCTATGTACGTTGTTCCAGTGTCCGTATTTTTTACAGTTACAGTTACACTTTTTACAGAAGTTTCGTCGCTGCAGGTTCCCGCAAGAATAAAAGAGTCCCGGATAATTACGTTTTGTTCAGGGTAAGTAATGGCAAGCGAAGGAGGCTGAGTGTCAACAGATTCTCCAAGACCAACATTATTACAGGTAGATGTAATCAAAACTCCTGCAATTACAGCCAATGTACAAAAAACTTTTTTAAAAACTCTTTTCATAAAAGACTCCAGAACTCCGCTTTTACACCCCACCGCAGTCTGCTGTACAAACGTACGGGGGGGGTAATGGGCTTTTATTTTTACGGGCGTTTCCCTCACGTTCGTTCGGGTCGGGCTATTCGTGGTTCCGCGCTTTTGCGCTTCATTGTTTTTAGACTGATACTTGGTTTCGAGAGCCTCAACCGGCGTATCAGCCTAAAAACAACGCCTCCGGCGCCACTACTATCCCTAACGCAAGGACTCGTTTTTACCTATCGTTGCCAAGGCTGGCAACACAAACTCAAGCGGGATTTTTTCAAAACCCGTTGGTTTTGAAAAACAAATCCCGCCTTTAACAAAACGCTAATCACAGCGTCTTGTATCCAGCCGTTGCCAAGGATGGCAACGCAAACTCAAGCGAAAATCTTCAAAAAGCCTGTGCTTTTTGAAGTCAATTTTCGCCTCTAAAAAAACGCTACTCACAACGTCTTATATCCAGCCGTTGCCAAGGATGGCAACACAAACTCAAGCGGGATTTTTTCAAAACCCGTTGGTTTTGAAAAACAAATCCCGCCTTTAACAAAACGCTAATCACAGCGTCTTGTATCCAGCCGTTGCCAAGGATGGCAACGCAAACTCAAGCGAAAATCTTCAAAAAGCCTGTGCTTTTTGAAGTCAATTTTCGCCTCTAAAAAAACGCTACTCACAACGTCTTATATCCAGCCGTTGCCAAGGATGGCAACACAAACTCAAGCGGGATTTTTTCAAAACCCGTTGGTTTTGAAAAACAAATCCCGCCTTTAACAAAACGCACGGATGCGTTTTGTTAAAACACATTCATCCTCAATCCCACAGAAATCTGCGGAACTAAGTTTTCGATAGATTCAGAAGTTACGTCAGTTGGAATAAACCACATCTGTCCTTCCGTATAGAAAGAGAACGTTCTGAACATCTTCTGTTTTGCAAATGTAACCCTCGGGAATTCAAGCTGGGCAAGAACTGCCGAAAGAACCTGTGCCTTTCCAGACTGTCCCTGGTTAAATCTCGTAAAGTTTGCACCAACCGTTACGTTTGCAGAAAGCCATTCAAAATCGCGGCCTAAGAAATACATAAACGGAATATGTGCAACGTTCGCAAGAATCTTTGCACCAACTACACTGTCGCCACCGTAACGCATATCTGTTTTAGAGAACATGTTTCTCTGTGTCTGTGTAAACTGTCCCCACTGTGCCTGCAGACGTACGGTGTCATCAAAGAACGAAAGTCCAACGCCAAGGTCAAACAGGGTTGCGCCCCAGAAATGCCAGTCAAAATACAATCCCTGGATAAACGAAGGAACTTCGTAACTTGACTTGTCTCCCTTACGCAAGGCAAGAGAAACACTCTTAAGTGCAACATCGTCATGAGCAAGCCCGCTGAATTCAATACTCTGGTTAAAGTGACCGCCTTCTCCCGGACTGATAAGCCTTACACTTGGTTTTGTCTTATCAACCTGAACAATCGTTCTTGTAACGGCAATTTCACCGTTTTTCATTGTTACGCGGACAAGAATAAAGTGATAGCCTTCTTCAATATCTTCGTTTTCAATCCTGTAATGCCATTTTCCAGATTTAGAAACAGTCTGGAACGATTTACCGTTATTAAATGAAAGTTCAACCCTTTCTACTGCTTTTGCAAAAACAGCATCTTTTAATTCTTTAGAAGCTCCCTTTGCTTTTGCCGCAATAAGTTCATCTGCAGCAATTGCGTAGCCGGCATCGCCTTCGATATACGGACGGTCAATTGCAAAGTCGCCGTAAGTAAAGTTGTCGATTGTTACCCATGGACCAACAGCAGAATAATTAAGTGTCTGCTCGTTCGACATAATAGTGCTTACGTTTGCAAGGTTTGCCCTTACCTGCACTTTATGAGTTCCGTCTGCAATGAGTTCCGGTTCAAGCTTAAACTTAAAGTAGCCGCTTTCGCTCATGGTTGTACGGGCAGCATTGTTTCCGTCAATAAGAAGGTCAAGGCTTTCTATGCGGATTTCGCTGACAGCAGTTCCGTAAATATTGAATACACCGCGTACATTTTCTCCATTCAACGGATACAAAAGGTCAACTTTTGCCATTGCAGCAGCCTTATTCAACTGAACATTGCGCGAAACCCTCGTAATATTGTCGGCAGCGTCTGTTCCAGTAAGTTCAACATTGTAGAATCCGTTGTCGAGCGGAGACAAATCAATTGATTCAGTAATAATTTCGCCTGGGGTAAGGTTAATTCTTGCAAGCTTTGGATTTACAGTCTTTCCTTCAAGTGAACGGATCGTAATATAAAGGTTTTTAAGCCCGATATTGTCAGTTGTCTGTCCAGAGAAGAAAAGCATTTTTGTCGTTCTTGAATCGTCAAGAGGAAGTTCAAGATTGATTTTTGGAGCTGTATTATCAATGTTTATCAAAGATGAATAAAGTCCTTCAATTCCAAACCAGTCCACAACTTTAAAGAATACAACGTGAGTTCCGTCTTCTATAATGCGGCTGTCAAACTCGTAAGACCAGTCACATTCTTCTTTTTCGTGGCTGAAGTTTCCGACAGCTTCGTTGTAAGAGTTGCCGTTATCCACAGAAACCAGAACCTTGCTTATTCCGTTCTTATCGGTTGCCTTTCCTGTAATTTTTGCCCAGCCGCGGATTGTCGTATCAATCTCTGGAGTTAAAACTGCGCCCTTTGGCTCTTCAAGAGAAATCTTAAAATTACGGGTAAACTCTGGTCCTTTTACGCCGTTTAAATCTTCTGCATAAACTGTTACAGAGTGTTCGTTGTCTGTCATCTTAGAAAGTTCAATTCTTTCCTTAAAGCTTGTGCTGTATTCCAGGTCGCCTTCAAAGAGTTTGTATTCGCCATTGTCAATTCTGTAATAAACCTTAGACGGTCCGTCATCATCAACAACGATTCCAGAAATATTAAAATCTGTCGTAATTACAGCACCTTCTTCCGGCACATGTACTTCTGCAATCGGAAGATCTGACTTCTGGTCAATGATAAAATCCCATCTGCGGACAGTTTCTACATTTCCGTTTTCGTCATAAAAATTGAATGCCATTAAATCGTTAATCGGTTTGTCTGCTGTTCCAACGTGAGTTACAACCATTGGTCCAACCGGCACTTCAACTGGAGAAGGAGTAACGTTTCCTGTTTTTGGAGGAATATATTCAGCGCGGGAAAAATGGCCGTCATCTTTTACAATAAATGCAATAAGGTTTTCGCCGTTTACAATGTCGCCTTCGCCAGGAACAACAACCTGCACTTCCGGCGGAACAGTATCAATCTGAACTGCAGTCTGTGCAAAACTTTCTCTACCTGCAATATCTGTTACCCGAACATCAACCGGCAAAAGTCCGTCGCTGAATGTTTCTACATTTGCTGTTGTTGTGTAAACACCGTTTCCGCTGGATTTCAGGGTATTCCAGCTTTGCCCGTTATCAAGAGAATATTCAACGGAACTGATTCCATTTGTATCACTAGCTTTTACAGAAAGTGCAAGAGTCTTTTTTACCCATTTTTGTACGGCTGGTTCTGTAATTTCTACCAACGGAGCACTGTCATCAACAAGAATATCAACTGCCTGCGATGTATAGGTTATTCCCTGGCTGTCCGTAACTTTTACAGAAACGTTTTTATAAAGACCTTCTTTGTCTGCAACAACGTAAACAAAATTTCCGTCAGCAGTAACGCTTAAACCTGTTTGTGCTGCTGTAAGAACTGCATTAACTGGTCCCATTACATTTGCAAAAGAACCAAGTTTTTCGCCAGATTTAAGCACATAGCGTTCGTTTACAATGTCGTAAGTTACGTCAGCATCTGCAGCCCAGTAAATGCGTTTTGAATTATCAATAAGTTCACTGTCGCGTTCGCGGATTACAGCAATTGTTCCCTTATATGAACAGCCTGCGTTTGCAGTTTCTGCCGTAATGCTTACAGTTGTAAGGCGGCTCGGAAGATTGTTCAAAGGAATTTCTGCCACATAATGTGTTGAATCAATCTGTTTTATAGATTTTATGTCAACCTTGCCGGACTGTTTTTCGTCTCCCCCAGGAGTTTTTTCGCCGGAAATTGTCCAGTTTACTGAAGTTACAGCAAAATCAGAAACGATTTCTGCAGTCAGAGTTTTGCCGGAATTTCCGCGAGGAAGAACAACATTCATTCCGCTTGCATAAGGAATTCCGTCAACACCCGTAATAAATACTTTTGAGTTTCCATCTTTTTTTGCTGTGTATTTAGAAAGAATTTTTCCAGTTTCGTCTTTTACAGAAAGTTCAGGAGAACCAACAGCCATTTCTTCCCTTAAGAATGTACGGCTAAAGCCTTCCTTTAAGTTCTGCTGAGTAATTACACAGTAAGCGTTAATGCCGTCAACCCATGAATAAAAAGCCTTTGGAGCAGGAACTTTTTTGCCGTCTGCTGTCGTTAAAGGAAGTTCCGGAAGTTTTCTTATGATTGCAGCCGCTCCGGTTTGCTTTCCGTTGTCTGCAACAACTTCAACTACAGAAATTCCGTCTTTTAAGGTTGAAGGATCAAGTTCAAATTCAAACTTTCCTGTTTTTGTACCAAATTCAACATATTCACCAAATTCTATCGGACCAGCGCCCGCTACGAGAGTCGGAGTTTTAAGGTCAAATACAGCAGGAACCGTAATAATTCTGTATTTTAAAGAATTAAGAGGAGTTTGAGAAACTGCTTCTCCACTTAATTTTATTCTGTTAAGTTCAACCTGTGTTCCGTCTTCTGCTAACATCTGTTCAATGTTTAATTCTGTCTGTTCAAGAGAAACGACAGGGGAAGGAGAATCTGAATGGAAAATCAATGGTGAACTTTCGTAAACAATATTATCTTCTGAAGTTACGCGGACTTTTACTTCTGCAGAAGTTCCGAGAGCTTCTGTTGCATTGAGCGTTATTGTATGCCCGTTGAATTCCAGGGTTGCAAAAGGTGTTGAAGGAACTAAAGAAGCATTTTTAATTTTTCCGCCGACAAAATATCCGGAAACCGGATGTTCTGTATCGTTTATAATGTCTCCGTTTTCGCTTACGCGGCTGTCATCAAAAACAACGCGAGGAGACTCAACATTTATCTGAGTAAGGTCTAAAACTTTTAACAGTTCTTTTTTTACCGTTGTGCGGTTGTAAATGTCAGTTGCAGAAATTGTCAGATAAACAGAACCGTAAGCAATGTCGCTGCCACTAAGAGGAATGCTTACAGGAACTGAAGTTACGCTGTTCTTTCCTTTTGAATTTAAAGCAACTTCGCCGGTTTTACTTCCGTTTGTGCCCCAGTTTAACTGCCAGCTGATTAAAGAAATTCCGCATCCGCTTGTAACGGTTGTTTCGTATTTTGGATCTGATTCAGGGTGAACGCTTACACCAGTGAATGCGTCAAAAGTTCCGACAGAAGAATTGATTTTTCCGTCTGAATATACAGGAGCTTCTCCCATTGCTGTAAAGGTTGAAGTTACTGGATTTCCGCGGACACCGTATTTATCTACAGCTGTTACAGTTACCTTGTGCACTCCGCCGGAAAGTCCTTCGCCTTGAGTTAAAGGAGCGTAGAAAACTCCGTGAGTTTCTATGGTTTGAGTGTCTCTGTCGTCGAGTTTGTATTCAATAGAAGCAACCCCATCGTCGTCGCCTGCAATTCCACGTAAGAATACAGAACCTGCAAGGCTTTCTACTGTTCCGCCGTTTGCAGGAGATTCAATTGTAACAACAGGTTTGTCACTTTCTGGATCCAATGGAATTGAACGTTTTACAGTTACAGAGTTTCCTGCAGTGTCCAAGGCTGTAACAGAAAAGTCGATTTTTTTAACATTCATTCCGATTGTGTCAATTTCTTTGTACCAGAACGGGTTACCTGGAGTAAGTTCAAATTCACCGGATTCTTCGCCACAGGTCCAGGTAAGTTTCTGGATTCCGATTTTATCTTTTGCAAAGCCGGCAACTCCAAAGCGTCCGTTTACAACTTCGTTAACTGCAGGAGAAACAATTTTTACATCTGGTTTTGTGTTATCAATAAAGTACAGGAAGGAATCATAGCCGACTGAACCCATTTTATCTGTTGATTTGAACCAGCATACGGCAGCACCGTCGGCACTTTCTTTTGTGTTTACCGGAAGTTCAAAATTACAGATTCCAGTTTTTTTGTCTTCCTTGATTTTTATTTCGTGGAAAGATTTGCGGCCGTCAAGTGAATATTCAAGACGTTTTATGCCGTTGCCGTCGCTTACAGTTCCTTTTAAAGTGATTTTACCGGAAACAAGGGTTCCGAGTTCCATATTTGTAACCTGGGTTACAGGAAGACGGCGGTCAAGGTTCCAGGTTACCTTGTCTTTTTTAGCCGGTTTGTTTTCTGAAGAAAGACCGTTAATGTCGATTCCGTAAACTTCGATTGTATGAGGTCCTTCTGCAAGGTTTGTCGTATCAAGATAGTATGACCAGAATTCACGGCCATTGGCTTTTATAGGCTCGCCACCGTCAAGAATGAGCCAGACTTCGTCAACGCCGTCGTCGTCGATACAGGTACCAACAATGTTAAGGTTGCCTGGTACGCGCATATTCTTTATAGGGTTTGTAATGTTCGAAATTGTATAGTCTGAATCAGGATCAATAAAAATATTATAAGGTCCGCCTACAGTTTCGTTACCACCCTTATCCTGAACGGTAACCATGGCATTATACTTGCCTTCTTTTCTTTTGCTTATGTCAAATTCTTCCTGCCAGCTGTCCATCTGCGAAATATCGCGTTCTTCAACATCGCGTTTTCCGTGGGCAAATGCAGCTAAAACTCCAGAAAGTAAAATTAAGACGGCTAATCCAACTTTTTTCATTCTCTTCCCCTGTACTTTTTATTGAATAATTTTATAACACTTTGTTAATAAATGTAAATATAAAAGAGTTTACAGTTTTCTACATAAATGCATCGGCATTTTACACTAAAATCTGTAGTTAATCTGGAGAATTTTGAGTTTTTTTGTGCAATATAAAGAAATCGAGACAGAAAGTTTTTATTTGTCTGCAAAACCTAGCCCGGATAGTAATGGCGCCGTAAGGCGTTGTACGACATCCTGTCGTGCAACAAATTGCAAAGCAATTTGTTCGGGTCTATCGTCTTTAGTGCCGTCCGTGGCACCATTTTACCGTGTAAAAACAAAGTACAATGGAGCGCTAGCGGAACCACGGATAGCCGGACGAGACTAAAAATTGTGCTCCTTAAAAAAATCGAAAAAAAAGAATTAAAGTTATATACTTAAGTGCATCTTTAAAAAAAAGAGGTTAAAAATGGACACGCAGGTTGAAGAATTACAAAAAATGATAGACGAAAGCTCTAAAATCGTGTTTTTTGGAGGAGCCGGAGTAAGCACAGAAAGCGGGATTCCGGATTTTAGAAGCCAGGACGGACTTTACAGACAGAAATGGAAATATCCGCCGGAAACTATAATTTCGCGCAGTTTTTTTGATGCAAATCCAAAGGAATTTTACAGATTTTACCGCGAAAAACTGATTATAAAAGACGCAGAACCAAATATTACGCACTTAAAACTTGCTGAACTCGAAGCCAGCGGCAAACTTACGGCAGTTGTAACTCAAAATATTGACGGCCTGCACCAGAAAGCAGGAAGTAAAAAAGTTTTTGAATTGCACGGAAGCACTTTGCGAAACTATTGCACAAAATGCGGCAGATTCTACGACGAAAATTTTATTCTCGAAAGCAAAGATTCACCCGACGGACTGCCACATTGCACGGAATGTTCTGGTCTTGTAAAACCTGACGTTGTTTTGTATGAAGAAGGCTTAGACGACAAAGTTGTTGACGGTGCAATAAAAGCAATATGCGAAGCCGACATGCTTATTATTGGAGGAACTTCTCTCGTAGTTTACCCGGCAGCCGGGTTTATCCGCTATTTTAAGGGCAAATACCTTGTAATGATAAATAAATCAGAAACTCAGGCAGATTCAATGGCAGACCTTGTCCTGCACAAAAGTTTGGGCAGCGTTTTTGAGCAGTTAAAATGCTAAATTGCTAAAAAAAGCGTGCGCAATAAATCTAGCCGTTAATCATGTCAAAAAGGCGGTTAAAGTCGTCCTTGCTGAAGTATGAAATTTCGATTGAACCTTTTTCGTACGAGCCTTTAATCTGAACCTTTGTTCCGAGTTTTTGAATAAGCTGGGTTTCTACGTCGATAAGATCCGGATCGCGGGCTGGTGCCGGATTTTCTGTTTTTGGAAGTTTTGGCTGAGGATTGTTCAGTTCGCCGGCCATTACTTCTGACTGATGAACTGAAAGCCCCTGTCCCAAAATTTTACCAAACAGAATCTGCATGTTCATCTTATCTTTTACCATAAGAAGGGCACGGGCATGACCTGCCGTAATTTCGCCATTAACAAGCGATTTCTGAATATCTTCCGGAAGCTTTAAAAGCCGGATTGCATTGGCAACGGTTGCACGATTCTTTCCAACTTTCTGGGCAACTTCTTCCTGCTTGAGTCCGCCGAGTTCCATAAGTTTATAGTAGGCTTTAGCTTCTTCAACAGGATTTAAATCTGCACGCTGAATGTTTTCGATTAATGCAACTTCGAGTTTTTTCTGATCGCTGAATGCGGACAGCTGGACAGGAACCTTAGAAAGCCCTGCAAGCCTTGAAGCGCGCGTTCGGCGTTCACCGGCAATAATGTAAAAAGTTCCGTCGCGGGCGTCTTCTATTGTAATCGGCTGAATTACTCCGTTTTCTTTGATTGAATCTGCAAGTTCCTTTAACTGAGTTTCGTCAAATTCAATACGAGGCTGATACGGATTAGGACGCAGAAGTTCAGGATTTATCCAGAGTTTGCCAAAATCGTCCTGTTCAATTCCTGCAGGAAGATTTGTTTTTTTTACTTCTGCAGAATTTTGCCCATTGCCAGAAGACTGTGTGCCGGCTGTTTCTTCTTTTGAAGAGCCAAGAAGAGAATCCAGCCCGTTTCCAAGACCAAACTTTTTAGCCACGGCGAATTACCTCCCCGGCGAGTTTTTCGTAACTTTTGGCACCAACGCAGGAAGGATCATAAATACAGATTGGAACACCATGAGAAGGAGCTTCGGAAAGACGGATATTGCGGGGAATAATCGTATTGAATACAACATCCTTAAAATAAGCCTGAACCTGACGGACAACGTCCTGGGCAAGGCGGGTGCGGCTGTCGTACATTGTAAAGAAAATTCCACCGATAACGAGGTTTGGATTTATTGATTTCTGAACTTTTTTTACAGTCTGCAAAAGAAGAGTAATTCCTTCGAGTGCAAAATATTCACACTGCATAGGAACAATTACAGAATCTGCAGCAGCAAGACCGTTCAATGTTAAAATGCCAAGAGAAGGCGGACAGTCAATAAGAATAAAATCGTATTTTTCTTTTAACGGGGTCAGTGCATTTTTTAAGAAAAATTCACGGTTTTCCTGGTCAACAAGTTCGATTGCAGCACCAGAAAGATCAGTGTCCGCAGTAATTGCGTCGAGATTTTCTACAGGAGTATGTTTTACAGCCTGTTCGTAAGAACACTGTTCTGCAAGAAGTTCGTAAATAGTTGGTTTTTCTTTAGAAGCCCCTACACCACTGGACATGTTGCCCTGGGAGTCAAAATCTACAAGCAGAACTTTTTTGCCAGCCCTTGCAATATAAGCACCAATATTTATAGCTGAAGTTGTTTTGCCAACGCCACCCTTCTGATTAACAAAAACAATAATTTTTCCCATATAGATAATATAGCGTATTTTTAGTTCAAAAATATAGTAGTTTTGAGAAACATTTTTTTGTTTCACGAAGTTCAATTTTATTCTTCAAACCAGTTTTCAATCATTAAACTGGAAACCTGCATTATTCCATTAAAATCAGCCGTATTTCTGGTTACCAGAATTAAATTGTTAGAAATTGCAGTTGAAGCAATCATTAAATCCATTTTGGAAGGCAGAATTCCTTTTGGCTTTAAGCGCGAAATTATATCTGAATAAATACTTGCGGCAAAATCAGTAAACGGCAGAATTTCAAAATATTTTTGAATCTGATTTATTGCATAATCCATTAAAAATTCTTTTCGTTTACCTTTTGAAAGCGACTTTATACCAGACAAAGTTTCAGCCCATACGACAGAACAAATACAGGAATATTCAATATTGTTCATAATTTTTTCTATAACACTTTTATCTGGAACTGGTTTGGCAGGCTCAGAAATAATGTTTGTATCCAGCAAATATATTGGCTTCATATTTATCTCACTTTATTCAAAATCTTCTGGATGACGCACAACAGACTCTGTTTCCTTAGTTCTTAAAAAAACGTCGTCGATTTCTTTGTTTGTAAGTAAAGTTGAATCTGTTGAATCTTCAGTTCCATAACATCTTTTGCGCCAGTTTAATAGAGAATTACAAAACATTTGTTTTTTATTTAAAACCTCAGAAACTTCCTGATTATTGATTACTGCAACGGTTTTTCCGTGCCGTGTAACCTGAATGCATTCGCCTTTTTCTTCCACAAGATGAAGATAATAAGGCAGTTTGTTTTTTGCGACACCAACAGAAACTGAAATCATAAACACCTCACACCAGATAAAATGATTTTGCAACCATAAAAAGGCTAACTCTACTTAGCCAAAAAGTCAAATTTTTGGCTATTTTTTACCCCCGGTTTACACAATTCTTAAAAATAATTTGCAGTTTTCTTGCGGGAATTTAACTTTTTTTCTTTATTCTGCACGGACATTATCCTGGAGGATTTTTTTAAGGAGGGGGAAGCCTCCCCCTGCGCGCCCACTTCGCTGGTCGCTACCCTCTCTGCAGGCTCAAACGCCGCCCGCAACGCCTGCTTGGCGCAGAACTTTCTGACAAAAATAATACCAATTATATTCTTTTATTTTTATGCTATAATCCTGCTATGAATATCCGTAAACTTCCAATCGGCATACAGAGTTTTGAAATTTTAAGAAAAGAAAACTTTTTGTATGTCGATAAAACAGAATTTATTTACAAACTCGCTACAGAAGGTCGTCAGTATTTTTTAAGCCGACCGCGCCGTTTTGGAAAAAGCCTTTTGCTTTCTACAATGCGGGCTTATTTTGAAGGTAGGAAGGAACTTTTTACAGGATTAAAAATCTCTGAACTTGAGCAGAATTGGATAAAATATCCTGTTTTTTATTTTGATTTTAACGGAAGCAGATATAATTCATCTCTGGAATTAGAATCAATTTTAAATGAACATCTTTCAAACTGGGAAAAAGAATACGGATACAATCCTGAAATTCAAAAGGAAAATCTTCCGCGCCGTTTTAATCATCTTTTACAGGCTGCCCACAAAAAAACGGGGCTTGGCGTTGTTGTTCTTGTTGACGAATACGACAAATCCCTGCTCGAAAGCGAAGGCGAGGCTTTAGAAGAATCGCGCTCGTTGTTTAAAGGATTTTTCGGAAATCTAAAATCCTGCGATGAACACCTGCAGTTTGTTTTTATTACAGGCGTTACAAAGTTCAGCAAGGTTTCAATTTTTTCTGATTTGAATCAGCTGAGAGATATTTCCATGTCTTCAAAATATTCTTCAATCTGTGGAATTACCCAGGCAGAATTAGAAAATACTTTTGAGCCGGAAATAAAAGAAATGGCAGAAATGCAAAAACTTTCTTATGATGACTGCCTTTCAAAATTAAAAAAAATGTATGACGGCTACCACTTTTACGAAAACCAGGAAGGACTCTATAACCCATTCAGTCTGATTAATGCCCTTTCTGACGGTCAATTCCGCACTTACTGGTTTTCTACCGGAACTCCGACGTTTCTGCTGAAAAAATTGAAAGATACAGATTTTGATGCAAAAAATTTTTCTACGGATGAACTTTGTGCAACTCAATTGACATTGCAGGATTACCGCAGCGACAACCCGAACCCCATTCCGCTTTTTTACCAGACCGGATACTTGACGATAAAAGATTATGATTCTAAATACCAGGAATATCATCTCGGCTACCCGAATGACGAAGTCCGCTACAGTTTTTTAGATTGCCTTGTTCCTTATTTTACACAGACAACCCAGGATTCAACTTCTCTCTGTGTATCTCAATTCTGCAGGAATATTCAAAAAGGTGAAATTGATTCTGTTATGACGCGCTTTAAAAGTCTTTTTTCGCGGCTTCCATATTCAACCAAAACAGACGACACGGTTATTGAACAGAACTTTCAGAATGTAATTTACATTGTTTTCATTTTAATGGGACAGTTTGTAAACGTTGAACAGCATTATTCTTTTGGGCGCGCGGACTGCGTTGTTCAGGCGGACAATTACATTTATCTTTTTGAATTTAAACGCGACAGGAGTGCAGATGAAGCGTTAGCGCAGATAGAAGAAAAAAAATACGCTGCTCCCTTTGCCAGCGACAAAAGAAAGATTTTTAAAATCGGCGTGAATTTTGACAGCAAAGAGAAAAACATAAACGAATGGAAGGTTGTGTAAATGGCGCCATGGATGGCACTCGGTTTTTGTCTTATAAATTACAATTTTCTAAAATTTTCATCAATTTTATTTTAAATTTTTCAACGCTCTATTTACTGCGTTACGAACACTGTCTATAACATCTTCTCTGATTTTCTCACGGATTTTTATTTTTTTTTCGATATACCGAAAAAACTTTTAAAGCTTATTAGCACTTTTCGATATATCGAAATATATTTTTAACTATGAGTGTTATTCGTTCTGGTTATTTTAATAAAATTGTTCCCTTTATAAATACGCCTGTCGTAA
>CAVEBK010000011.1:0-50312 GCA_963613915.1 uncultured Collinsella sp. | reverse complement strand
CGACCGCATTGTTTTTATTGACGGTGGAACTATTGTAGAAGAAGCATCTCCGGAAGAATTTTTTACGGCACCAAAAACAGAACGCGCCAGAAAGTTTTTAGAAGCCTTTACATTCGAGCGCCGCTAAAGACAATAGACCCACACGAAATGCATTTTGCATTTCGTGGCGCGACAGGTTAAGTAACTGAACCAAAATTAGCACTGTAAAAAAAAATGGCGACAGGGAGGTCGCTAAAGACAATAGACTCACAAGAAATGCGGACGCATTTCTTGTACGACAGGACGTCGTAACTTGACTTTTTATCGCCTTGTCAGGATACTTTGACATATGAAAGTTTCTAATAAATTTACTTTTGCGAGATTGATTTTTGCCCCTGTCTTTTTTCTTCTTTACAATATTCCAATCTGGACTGGCAATAAAACCCTCGCTTTTATTTCTGCGGCACTGATGATTCCTTCATTGATTGTTATGGAACTTACGGATTATTGGGACGGTCATTACGCTCGCAAAAATAACGAAGTCAGTGATTTAGGTAAACTTTTTGACCCTTTTGCAGATGTAATGCTGAACTTAACTGTTTTTATTTCTGCAATGAATTCTTTTGACAGCAGAATGGGCAGTTACATGCCTGTTATAATCTTTATTCTGATTATGTACCGTGAGTTCTGTCAGAACTTTTTAAGAATGCTTGCAATCCGCCATGGAGTTGCAATTGCTGCCCGCAAAAGCGGAAAAGTAAAAACTGTTTTCTATATAATTTCAGGATTTTTTATGCTCGCTGCCGAATGTTTTATCCGTTTCGGTTTAGTTGAAGTATTTAACGTTCATCTTGGAATTGATGTAACTGCTTTTTATCCTTATGTTAAGCTCGTAATCCAGACACTTTATGTTGTCTGCCTTGTTTTAAGCTATACTTCGTTTATAGATTATATTAAAAACTTTGGTTCCGTTTTTAAGGAAATGTAAGTTCTATAAAAGGCTGCCTTTTAAGGCAGTTTTTTTTTGCTTACAGAAAAAACTAGCCGGGATTGTAACGGCGCCGGAGGCGTTCTTTTGACGTAAAAAAAATGTCTGTTTGTGTGTTATTTGTGCCACGGATGGCACATAAAGACAGAAGAGCGCAGAGCGCAAGAAATGCGTAGTATTTCTTGCCTGACAGGATGTCACAGGAATGAAGGCGAAAGCCGGAACCGTGTAAAGCCCGATTGTAAAAAAATCAAGGGCAACGGAAGCAAAATATTCATTTTTTTGAGAAAAATTCGCTCCTGAAACCAGATTGATGGCAGCGAAAGAATAACCTGAAATTCTTTACTAAAATTTAAAAAATAATTAAATTACATTACATAGAAAATTTATACGGAGGACTTAAAATGAAAAAAGTCTTGGGTACTGTTGCACTTGCAATGGCTGGTCTTTTTGCTTTTACCGGCTGTGGCGAAAAAGCTGCAGAAACTGTAAAAATTGGTGCTATCGGACCTCTTTCTGGTGCTGTAGCTGTTTATGGTGTTGACTGCTTAAACGGAATTAACCTTGCTGCAGAAGAAATTAACGCTGCTGGTGGAATTAACGGCAAAAAAATTGAAATTATCAGCGAAGACGATGAAGGCGCTCCAGAAAAATCTGTAAATGCTTACAAAAAAATCGTTACAAAAGATAAGGCAAAACTGATTATCGGTTCACTTACTTCTGGCTGTACAAAGGCAATTACTTCTCTGGCTCAGGCTCAGAAAGTTCTCATGATTGCTCCAGCTGCTACTGATCCAGCAATTACAACTGCCGGCGACTATGTATTCCGTGCCTGCTTTATCGATCCTTTCCAGGGAACTGTAGGTGCTAAATTTGCTCTTGAATCTCTTGGTTCAAAGAAAGCTGCAATTCTTTATGATGTTGGAAACGACTACTCTGTTGGTCTTACAGAAAACTTTGAAAAAACTTTTGCTGCCGGTGGTTCAATCGTTGCAAAAGAATCTTACAGCACAGGCGACAAAGATTTTAACGCTCAGCTTACAAAGATTAAGAATGCAAATCCTGATGTTGTTTACCTCCCGGATTACTACGGAACAGTTGCTTTGATTGCAAAACAGCTCCGCGCTCAGGGAATCAATACACCAATCATTGGTGCTGACGGATGGGACGGAATCGTTGACAATGCCGGAGACGAAGTTCTTAACGGATATTATTCAAACCACTATGCTAACGATGCAACAACTGGCGCTGTAAAAGTATTTGTTGATGCTTACACAAAAAAATACAATCACGCTCCAACAGCATTTGCTGCCCTTGGTTATGATTCACTTTACATGATTAAAGATGCAATCCTTGCTGCAGGTTCTGCAGACAGCTCAGCTGTAAGAGATGCACTGTTAAAGACAAATGGTTCTTATGTAACTGGAAACATTGTATTTGACGAAAACCGCAACCCTGTAAAGTCTGCCGTTATGATGGAACTTGTAAAGGGTGCAGACGGAAAACTTACTCCTGTTTACAAAACAACTGTTAATCCGTAAGTTTTATAAAAAGGTTGAATTAGCATAAGTCCTGGTAAGTAAAAAACTCTCCTGCCAATGACTTTTTAATGACAAAGGCGTCATTTTTCTGTGAAAATTTTTGCGGAAAAGTGGCGCTTTTTTTATGCCTGTCAAGCTGTTCTTCGGCGGCAGTGGAATCAGGCTTTTAGAGTGAAAAACGTCGTTGATTTACTAAACAGAATATTTTTTTTAGAATAACAGTGAATAAAAGAAAATTCTAAAGACTGCGGTTTTTGGAAAGACTTAAAGGCAACCTCTAAAAATTGCAATTGTTAGAGGTTGCCTTTGAAAATATTATTTTTTGGAGGATAAGGTTGAACAGTATATCGATTTTTGTTCAGCAACTTATCAACGGGCTTTCTCTTGGAAGTATTTATGCATTGATTGCCCTTGGTTACACAATGGTTTATGGCATTGTAAAG
Organism: uncultured Collinsella sp.; assembly: GCA_963613915.1. GTDB lineage: Bacteria > Spirochaetota > Spirochaetia > Treponematales > Treponemataceae > Treponema_D. The sequence continues at coordinate 47,361 of CAVEBK010000011.1, read as the reverse complement.
CTGATAAATTTTGCACATGGCGACATTATGATGATTGGAGCTTATGCAGGCTACTTTATTTTATGTGCAATGGGAACTACACCGCTCGGCATGATCTGCGCTTTTGTTGCCGCAATGGTTTTTTGCGGACTTTTGAGTCTTGTTATAGAAAGACTTGCCTATCGTCCTTTAAGGAATGCGCCTCGTCTTAATTCTCTTATTACGGCAATTGCAGTTGAATTGATTTTGCAGAATACGATGCGCGTTTTGCCGTTTGTTGGACCGGATCCTCGTTCTTTTCCGACAATGACAACAAAAATATTTAATTTTGGAATCGGTTCAATCAGTAATGTTCAGATTACCGTAATCGTGCTTTCTGCACTTTTAATGGTTGTCTTAAATTACGTTGTAAATTATACAAAAACAGGAAAGGCAATGCAGGCCGTAAGTTTTGACCTTGGAGCTGCAAGCCTTATGGGAATTAATTCAAACAGAATTATTGCAATCACCTTTGTAATCGGTTCTGTTCTTGCCGGTGCAGGCGGAATTCTTTATGCAATTGCCTATCCTCAGGTTGATCCTTTAATGGGTTACATTCCTGGCTTAAAGGCTTTCGTTGCTGCCGTTCTTGGAGGAATCGGGTCAATTCCTGGAGCAATGGTCGGCGGCGTAATCCTTGGCGTTGCAGAAACAATGGTAAAAGCCTATCTGTCGAGTCAGTACGCAGATGCAATTTCTTATTGTATTTTGATTGTAATTCTTTTAGTAAAACCAGCCGGCATTCTTGGAAAGAGAGTGCGCGTTAAGGTTTAGGAGGAATCAGAATGAATAAGAATTTCCGTAATTTTTTAATTCCACTTGTATTTGCAGTTGCTGTAACAATTGTTCCGTTCTTTTTAATCCGTGCTGGAATTATTGACGCCTATACTTCTCAGATTCTGACAATGGGCGGAATCAACGCAATTATTGCAATTTCCGTAAACATGGTTACTGGAATCGTAGGCCAGCTTACTCTTGGTCAGTGTGCTTTTGAAGCAATCGGTGCTTACTGTGTAATTATTTTTTCTCAGGATTTAGGACTTCCGCTTCCTGTTGCAATGCTGATTGCTCCGTTTATGGCTGCAGTTTTTGGTTTTATAATCGGATTCCCGACGTTAAAGCTCGAAGGCGACTATCTTGCAATCGTTACGCTTGCTTTTGGTGAAATTGTCCGCGTTGTTTTAGTCAATTTAAAGGCTTTTACAGGCGGTCCAAATGGAAAAAGTTTTAAATTCAGCTTTTTGCGCGACGACCTTTTCTGGGGTTCAGCCTGCAGTTATCTTGTGAGCATTGGAATGCTGGTTGTCGTAATTGTTCTTCTGCAGAATTTTTTGCGTTCAACTTACGGAAGGGCAATCAAGGCAATCCGCGAAGACGAAATTGCTGCAAATTCAAACGGAATAAACGTTTTCCGCTATAAAATGGCAGGCTTTGTAATTGCTTCTTTTATCGGCGGACTCGGTGGAGCAATCTATGCTCCGATTATCGGCTTTATAAAACCAGATATTGCTTCGTTCAACAATTCTGTAAATATGCTTATTTACGTTGTTCTTGGCGGTATGGGAAGTATCAGCGGAACTGTAATTGCAGCCTTTGTTTTAACAGGAATTCAGGAAGTGTTAAGATTCCTCGGAAACTATCGTCTTCTGTTCTACCCGGTTGTTTTGATTATCGTAATGCTTTTCCGTCCTCAGGGACTTATGGGTATGAAGGAACTTAGTTTTGTAAACGGCTGCAGTTTATTAAAAGGCTTTTTTGAAAAATTGAATTCAAAAAATAAAAAGAATGAATCCGTAAACGAAACAAAAACACAAAAGGAGGGTGAATAATGAGCGAAGAAAAAATTATTTTGCAGGTAAATGACCTTTCAATTGTTTTTGGCGGACTTAAGGCTGTAAGCGACTTTAACATGGAACTTCATCGCGGAGAACTTGTAGGTCTGATCGGCCCGAACGGAGCAGGAAAAACTACCGTATTCAACATGCTTTCAGGCGTTTATACTCCAACGAGCGGACAGATCAGTTTCTGGGACAAAAAAGGTGATGTTCACATTGTAAACAAAAAAACTCCTGCCCAGCTTAATTTAATCGGAATTGCGCGTACATTCCAGAATATCCGTCTTTTTGGAAATTTAACTGTAAGTGACAATATCCGCATTGCAATGCATTCTCAGCGGACTGTAAAACCTTTGGATGTTCTTTTCAGAACAAAGAGATTTTTTGAAGACGAAAAGATAATGACAGCAAAGGTTCGGAAATTATTAAAGCTGTTTGGGCTTGATTCAAAAGAAAATGAATATTCTTCAAATCTTCCTTATGGTGAACAGCGCAAACTTGAAATCTGTCGTGCCCTGGCTGCAAATCCGACACTGCTTTTGCTCGATGAACCGGCAGCAGGAATGAATCCTCAGGAAACAAAAGAATTGATGGAATTGATTGCCTTTATACGTAAGGAATTCAACTTAACGATTCTTTTGATTGAACACGACATGAAACTTGTTATGGGAATCTGCGAACGTCTTTATGTTTTAAATTACGGGCGGGTTCTGGCAAGCGGAGTTCCTGCAGAAATTAAATCAAATCCGGAAGTAATCAAGGCTTATCTTGGTTCTGAAGCAGAAAATCTGGCGTAAGGAGGGCAGAAATGGCAGATACGATTCTTGAAGTAAAAGACCTTACCGTAAATTACGGTGCAATCCGTGCGCTTAAAGGAATTTCTTTTGATGTAAAGCAGGGCGAAATAATTTCTTTGATTGGTTCAAACGGAGCCGGAAAAACAACAACCCTGCATTCAGTTTCTAACCTTATAAAAAAGGCTTCTGGTTCGGTTGTTTTTAATGGCGAAGATATTACAAATCTTGGGGCTGCACACATTGTAAACCGTGGATTGATTCACGTTCCTGAAGGCCGCCGTGTTTTTGCAAACCTTTCTGTAAAAGACAATCTTGAACTTGGTGCCTACACCCGCAACGATAAAGCAAAAATTAAGGAAGATATGGAACACGTTTTTGAACTGTTTCCGCGTATGAAAGAACGTTACAGGCAGCTTGCAGGAACTCTTTCCGGTGGTGAACAGCAGATGCTCGCAATGGGCCGTGGCCTTATGGCAAACCCAAAACTTCTTCTCCTTGACGAGCCGAGCATGGGACTTGCCCCGATCTTAGTTGATGAAATTTTTGAAATCGTACAGAAAATCAACGAAGACGGAACTACGATTCTCCTTGTTGAACAGAATGCTTTTAAGGCAATGAGCATTGCAAACCGTGTTTATATTCTGGAAACAGGAAGCATTACATCTTCTGGAGAGGCAAAACAGATGATCAGCGACCCGGCAGTAAAAGCTGCTTACCTCGGTGGCTGAGTTTTTAATTTGCGTTTTTATATTGCGTGATTTAAACTAGAAAAACGAACAGATATTTTTAGTGTACTGGAGGCTTTTTTATGAAAGTTAGTGATTTTATGAGCAAAAATTTGATTTATATTTCTCCGGAAACAACATTAACCGAAGCCAAGGCTTTAATGACAAAAGAAAAAATCAATAAACTGCCGGTTCTCGATAAATCAAAAAAACTTGTAGGAATTGTAACAAAAAACGATTTACAGAAGGCTTCTCCTTCAGCAGTTTCTACCCTGGATATTTACGAACTTGGCTATGTTCTTTCAAAGCTCAAGATTGAAAAAATCATGGTAAAAAATGTTGTTACCATTGATTCTGAAGAAGTAATTGAAGAAGCTGCACGCGTTATGGCAAATGCAAAAGTCGGCTGTCTGCCTGTAATGCATGACGGAATTTTAACCGGCATTATTACAGAAACAGACATTTTTAAGGCTTTTGTTTCTATGTTTGGGGCAACCCAGCCTGGAGTCCGCGTTGTTCTTGAACTTGCAGAAAAACCCGGTGAACTTGCAAAAATCGTAAGCGCAATTGCAGAAAAAAACGGAAACATTGTTTCTCTCGTAACAACAAACGGAACAGACGTTACTCATAAATGTATTACTTTAAAAATCAGCAATTTGAGTAAGGAAACCGTAGATGGAATTTTAAAAGCAGAAAATGCAAAAATTCTTGATATAAGGGAAATAAAATAGTTAAAACCTACCTGGCGGAGATGCTGAAATGAATTCAGCATGACGTTATTTTTTTTCAGGCAGTTGTGAACTAAAAATTGTACTGTGATGGTTGAATGTTTATTCAATCTTTGCAGTACATTTTTTTTGCTTTACTAGACGACAGCCCCACAAATTAATTAAATTATATATATGTACGAAAATGTTTCTTATGCACTGAATAAATTTTTAAGAACTCATCTAAAGTCTTTTACAGTTTCAGAAATTACAGCAATTTTAAAACAGTATGGCGAAAAGGCTTCAAAAAATGAAATTCTGGAATTTCTGCATACAGATGAACGTGTTTTTTCGCTGGAAAATAACCATTTTATAACAAAGGCCGGAGCTTTTACCGGTTGTTTTTTTAGTTTTCTTCCAATTCAGCAGGAACTCGATCAGCAGGTTTTTGTTCCTGGCGACCGTTGCATTCCTTTTGCAGACTGTGAACTTATTTCCTGCCATTTGAATTTTATTTACAGAGGAAAAAAATTACCAAAAAAAATTATGGAAATCGACTGTAATACGGCACGCGATTTATTCACTTTTTTTGGCGACGAATATGCAAGCCAGTATATTGCTTCTGATCCTGTAAATATAAAAACGGATTTTGCAAATAATGATTTTGAACTTCCTCCAAAAGTCAAATTAACCGGAGTTTCCCTTGAACCTATTTTTGCAGAAACTGAATTAAAAAAGGGCGACAGAATTGTCTGCCGTCTTGTTGACTGGGATCACGGAAACATTGAAATTTATCCGATTGCCGACCATAAAAAAAATCCGTTTTTGCTCAGTTCTGAATCAGAATATCGCGACGAGTGGAACAGGGTTCTGGAAGATTCTCTTCTTGACTGTTTTGAAAAAATGGGCCCCTGCGCGAGCATGGAACAGCAGCTTTCTTTTGCCATTTTTGACAACAGACTTAGACTTTGTTCACCGGTTTGTGGTTCGATCCATGAATTTTTAAATGAAAGTAAAAAAGTTGATATGGAACTTTTTGGTGTAGAAACCAGGCTTTGGAAAAAAGGCCAGAATGTTCCTGCAATCGGCAGCTGGAATAAAGAATTTTTAAGCGAAGGAATCTGGTGCTGCTTTCCGGATATTCAGGCTCCGGAATGTCTTATTGACTGCTTTATAAAAGATCAGCTTTATGAAAAAAAATCAGATCCGGAAAAAATACTTCATTCGATACTTCCTGCTACAAGAGAACTTTCTGAAGAAGACGCGACTTTCTTTACATTGCAAATAAAGCACAGAAATGCTATATTACGTGAACATTATAATTGGTTTGCTGATTTCCCTGTTGCATCTTTAAGGCATAAGGCTCTCGAGCTTTATACAAGGTTTGTTGAATTAATTAACGACATTGACAGTGCAGGAGACAAGATTGAGACCTTTCCTCAGCAGGAACTTGTTACTCTGTCGCAGTTGTTTACTAATATTTCAAGGATTCTTGAACGGCTCAATAACGGCTGGACTGGCGAAGATGGAGACGAAACAGCGTTAAAACTGTCACTGGAAGGAATGGAATATAATTTTGAAGATATTCGCCCGGAATTAAAAAGTGCAGTTGAAAAAGTTCAGGCTGGAAAGTTTAAGGCTCTTTACTGTTAAAGATTTTGCTTTTTCTTTCGGAGGATAAAAATGATTCCTGATGCAGAAATCAGTGAATACTTTCGTGCTGGCGGTGTTTATTATGATATTAAAGGCGAAACATCGTTTGAAGCATTTAAATCCTTATGCGATAAAGTAAATCTTCCTTCTTCAATTTTACCTGTAAATTTATATGAAGGGCTCTGCGCCCGCGAAGCTATTTTAAGCACTGCCGTAGGAAATGGAGTTGCAATTCCTCATTCTCAGCAGCCGCTTTTAAAAAGAGCAGAAGATCAGAGAATTTTTGTCTGCTATTTAAAGACACCTGTTGATATGCAGGCTCTCGACAGCAAAAAGGTTCACACTCTGATTGTTCCGTTGAGCAGTTCTGTTCAATCTCATTTACGTATAATTTCATTTTTAGCTGGCCTGTTAAAACGGGCTGATTTCAGGAAAGCACTTGAATTAAAACTTGAATTTAGTGAACTTTATTCACTTATGCGTCAGTTTTAGTTTAAGAAGCATATAAAAATTTTTTAGGGGTTTTATTATGGACACAAAAGGAATTGCTGCCGTTGCAAAATCAATCCGCAGTCTGTCAATCGATGCTATCCAGAAAGCAAAATCAGGTCATCCTGGACTCCCGCTTGGATGTGCTGAACTAGCTGCTGTTTTGTACGGAGAGGTTCTAAAACACAATCCGGCGGATTCAAAATGGGCAGACAGAGATCGTTTCGTTCTTTCTGCAGGTCATGGCTCAATGCTGCTTTATTCTATTCTTTATTTAAGCGGCTACAAAGTTACTTTGGACGATATTAAAAATTTCCGTCAGGTTGGTTCAGTTTGTCCCGGACATCCTGAATATGGCTGGACAGACGGTGTAGAAAATACTTCTGGCCCGCTTGGTCAGGGAATTGCCCTCGCTGTTGGAATGGCACTTGCTGAGTCAATCGAAGCTGCAAAATTCAACAAAGGCGGACACAAAATTGTAGATCATTACACTTACGCTCTTTGTGGTGAAGGCTGTCTTGAAGAAGGCGTTTCTTCGGAAGCCAGTTCTTTTGCAGGACACAATAAACTTGGAAAACTGATTGTTTTTTATGATCAGAATAAAATTTCAATTGATGGTTCTACGGACATTACATTTACAGAAGATATCGGCAAACGCTACGAAGCTTACGGCTGGCAGGTTTTAAAAGGCGACATGTACAATGTTAAAGGACTTTTAAAACTTATTGAAAAAGCAAAAGCATGCACAGACAAACCTTCGCTGATTATGCTTAAATCTACAATCGGAAAATTTGCACCAAAAGAAGGAACTTCGGCTGTTCACGGTGAGCCGCTTGGAGATGCTGACGTTGCTGCAACAAAAAAGAATCTTGGAATTAATCCGGAAGAATTTTTCTATGTAGATCCAGATGCTTTGCGCTATTTTAACGACAAAAAAGCAGACTTTGCAAAAAAACAGTCAGACTGGCAGAAAGAATTTGACCTTTGGGCAAAAGAAAACCCGGAACTCTTAAAACAGTGGAATGCAGGTCTTGCAGGCGATGCAGACGGAGCTGCTGAAGATCCTGTTTACGCGGTTGGAGCAAATGTTGCAACCCGTACTGCAAGCGGCGACATGATCAGTGTAATGGGATTGAGATACTCAAGCCTGGTTGGTGGAAGTGCTGACTTAAAGGGTTCTAATAAATCCGGAATGAAGTGTGACGGTGGAACTTATACTCCAGAAAACCGTGCAGGACGTTCAATAGAATACGGAATCCGTGAGTTTGGAATGGCTAGCGAAGCTCTTGGTATGTGCGCTCATGGAGGAATTCGTCCATTTGTTGCAACCTACCTTGTTTTCAGTGATTACATGAGACCTTCAATCCGTCTTGCTTCGATTATGAAGCAGCCTGTAATTTACGATTTAACACACGATTCTATCTATGTTGGCGAAGACGGTCCTACACACCAGCCGATTGAACAGCTTGCATCACTGAGGGCAATTCCTGGAGTACAGGTTTTGCGTCCGGGCGATGCTGAAGAAACTGTTGAAGCATGGCACCTTGCAATGGAAAGTAAAGATCATCCGGTTGTACTTGCACTTACAAGACAGAATGTTCCTGTTTATGCAAAGGAAGATGCAGACTGGAAGAATTCAATTAAAAAAGGTGCTTATGTTGTAAAAGCAGGAAGCGAAACTCCAGACGTTACTGTTGTTGCAACCGGTTCAGAAGTTTGCATGGCTTTAGATGCTGCAAAAAAGGTTGAAGAAAAGAATGTCCGCGTTGTTTCTGTTCTTGATAAAAAACTTTTTGAAAGCGACGAAGACTTTATGAATAAAGTTCTTGGTGGCGCAAAGCGCGTAATTGTTGCAGAAGCAGGCTGTTCTACAGGCTGGGAAGCAATTGCAACTTCAAGAAAGGAGCTGTTTACAATTGACCGCTTTGGTGAATCTGGTCCGGGTAAAAAAGTTGCAGAATCTTTAGGATTTACTGCAGATAAACTAGCAGAACTGATTAATAACTAGATCGAATGTCAAGATTCGATAAAAAACACTTCAAATAGCCTCTCGTCGAGAACCTGCCAGCAAGCCGCATGCTTCGCTTCGCTCAGAATGCGTTTGTGTCAGAACCTCGACTACGGCTATTTGACATTTTTTTTCAAAAAAATCGACATTCAGTCAGTTAAAATTGTGCGGGCTGGATTGCCTTTAGCGCCATCCGTGGCGCAATGTTGCATAGTTTTTGGAAAGCCCGACGGCACGATTTTTCGTGCCGGAAGCCCCGGATAAAATAAAAACTTCTTATTTTTCTGATTTTTTCTTATTTCTAATAAAACTTACAATTCCAAGCGTAATTCCGCCGGCAATCATTAACATGCACAGAATCTGACCGGTAGAAATATTTAAAAGCGATGTGTTTGTATAAATCGGTGCAGCTGAATCTTTTGCAAACCTGAATCCAATATCAGAATCCGGCTCGCGGAAATATTCGATAAAAAAACGGAAAATTCCGTAACCTGTCGTGTAAAGTGCCGAAGAAAAACCGTCAAAAGGCTTTTTTTTGTGCAATGCCCAGATTATTAAAAAGAGAACGATTCCTTCAAAAAAAGCTTCGTAGAGCTGGCTTGGATGACGCGGAAGATTTACCAAAGTTCCCGTTAATTGAATTCCACAGGTTTGAGCAAAATCGCGTACCCATTGAATCGACGTTGAAAACCTTTCTGCATCAGGAAAAACAATTCCCCATGGAGCGTCTGTAATGCGTCCGTAAAGTTCACCATTTAAAAAGTTTCCTAAGCGGCCAAAAGTGTAGCCGAGCGGAATTGCCGTTACCATTGCGTCAATCCATTTTAGTGCCGGGCGTTTGTTTCTTGCACACCAGAAAATCATTCCGATTAAACCGCCGATAAATCCTCCGTGGTAGCTCATTCCTGCAAGACCCGTAAACTGTCCGTTTGAGTTGAATGGCCAGAAAATTAACCATGGCTTTTTCCAGTAAATGCCCGACGTGTCATAAACCAGGGTTGAAAAAATGCGTGCTCCGATTAAAAGAAAAACGATTCCAGTTGCAATAAAATTAAAAATGTCTTCTTCCGTTGCTTTCTGCAACTGACCGTTTTTGCCGATGGAATCCAGTGCACCTTCTTTTAAGAGTTTTTTTAAGATGCAGAATGCTGTTCCAAAGGCAAAAATGTACATTAAGCCATACCAGCGGATCAGTCCTAAAACCGGCACTCCATGAAAAATTTCAGGATGAATCCACGACGGATAATTGATGTAAAGCGGTAGAAAATTCATTTATAAATCCTTTTTTTCAATTTTGTTTGAATCTGTTTTGCTTGCCCTTAAACTTTAAAACCCTGGGAAGCTGCTTTTACGAGTTTTGATTTTAGCAGCAGGTTTTCGTTTCTTAACTGATTTATTTCGTACTGCTGGCTTTTTATTGTTTCTGCTAATTCTCCCATGCTCAGTGCACCTGTTCCGACAAGATCTTCTACAAAAGAAAGCTTTTGTGAATAATCGTCGCTTGCTTCTTCGGCTGCAACTTCGTAGGTTGAATCAAGATCCTGGTTTTCAAAATCTGCAAATTGAACTGTTTCGCTCTGCAAAATTTTTTCTGCAATTCTGTAGATTGCCTGGCTTATGACTGCGTTTGGTTTGTAAACTACAACAGGAAGTCTTGAAGACAGGGCCTTGTCCTGCAGCATGTCGCGGTACATAACGCCAAGGGATTCAACGTCGATTCCTAAATACTGCTGGCATGAACGGCGGATTTTTAATGCTTTGTCTGCATCCTTAGGTTCGTCAATCATATTCATTACAAGCCGCGGATGAAACTGTGACATTTTCTGTTCAAAAACAGCTGCATTTTTTGGATCTACGGTTCTTAAAGCTTCCATCATTTTTGGAATATAAAGTCTCTGCAACGAAGATGAATCATTTTTTAGGCTTTCTAAATATTTTGCAGCAGGACTGTCTCTTTTAAAAGAACTTGCCATAAGGCGGAATACTGCATTTTTTAGGAAAAGATAACCGTTAAGGGTTGCCGTAACGGTTGGGGCTGTAACAATGATTCCCTGCGGAGAAAGTAAAAATAAATCGAGGATTGTAAGATGAGTTCCCGCGCCAAGGTCAATAATCAGGTAGTCGCATCTGTTTTCGAGTTCGCGGAATTTTTTAATGATTGAATTTTTTTGAAAAGTCTTTAATGTGCTTAAGCCGGGAATTTCAGAATCGCCGGCAATAAAGGAAACGTTTTCGTATTCTGTCGGAACGATGATTTCTTCAAATTTTGTTTCGCCCGTAATAAATGTGCCGATTCCTTTTTTTGCGGCAAACTGTCCGATTACAAGGTGAAGGTTAGAAGCTCCAAGGTCAAGATCTGCCAGAATTACTTTTTTGCCAGCCTGCCCGAGCGTTATTGCGAGATTCGCGGAAAGAAGACTTTTTCCAACGCCCCCTTTGCCACTCGCGATTGGAATAATTTGCATGGTTGTATTCTATCATAGTAGAAATTTAAAATACAATAGACGCATTGAATCACTTAAGCTGCCCTTTATCTAAAAAACAGGTCTGCTTGCCTTAAAATAAGCAGAAGTCTAAAATAAGCCGTATGAAAAAAATCAGTCGTTTTTTTAATATTCTAGCTGTTTATCTTTTTACGGCTATTTTTACTTCGCAGTGTTTTGCACAGTCTTCTTCTGCAACTGCTTCAGATTCTTCAAAAAAATCAAAACAATACATGGAAATGATAAGCGGAGTTTTTGACTTTGTTCAGCGCAATTATGTTGACGAAGTTGACCCGGAAGTTCTTTATACAGGCGCATTAAAGGGAATGCTCGGCGCCCTAAACGATCCATACACAGTTTATCTTGATAATTCAACTTTCAGAAGTTTAAATGATACGACAAAAGGTCAGTTTGGTGGAGTTGGTCTTTCTATTTCCAAGCCTTTTGAATCTACTGCCGACAAACCTGCTTATGTTGAAGTTGCTTCTCCTGTAGAAGATACTCCTGGCTTCAGGGCAGGAATCCAGGCGGGAGATTTAATTATTTCTGCAAACGGAACAGATACTTCAAAAATAACGATGGATGAAGTTCTTGATATTCTCCGTGGGCCTGTCGGCGAAACTGTAGACCTTGTAATTCGACGCGGAAAGAATATTGAATTTCCTGTTACATTAAAGCGTGCAATTATTGAAGTTCCAACCGTAAAATACGGAACAATCAAAGATGTAAAAAAAGCAGGAACTGTAGGTTATATCCGCATAATTGAATTTATTCCTCAGACTGCAGAACGCGTGCAGCAGGCTCTGGATTCATTCAAAAAAGAAAAGATTTCTTCTCTCATAATTGACCTCAGGAACAATCCTGGCGGCCTGATTACTTCTGTAGTTGATGTTGCAGATAAATTTATTGATAACGGTCCGATTGTTTCTACAAAAAGCCGTCTTGCATTTGAAAATTCTGTATTTACGGCAAGTCCACGCAAAACGACTTTTAATAAAGACATTCCGATTGTTGTTTTAATAAATAAAGGTTCAGCGTCGGCGTCGGAAATTCTTTCAGGTGCGTTAAAAGACAATCACCTGGCTTATCTTGTCGGGCAGCGCACTTACGGTAAAGGTTCAGTTCAGCAGGTTCTTCCTCTTTCTTCAACTGACGGAATAAAAATTACGATGGCGCGTTATTATACTCCAAGCGACACAAATATCGATAAAATCGGAATTCCTCCGGACAGAGAAGTTTTGTTCCCTGAATTTGGAGAAGAAGGCGACAAGCAATACACAGAACTTATTAAAAGTAACGAAATTGAAACAATCGTTGACGGAAATTCTTCTTTGTCAGAAGAAAAAATCGGTTTGATTGCAGAAGACCTGCATAAAAAGTATCCGTCGATCGAAAGCGTTTATCTTAGAAAACTTGTAAGAAACGAAGTTTACCGCACAAAGGGCGCAATGCTTTACGACCTTGACTGGGACATTCAGCTTACGGCAGCACTTGATATTTTAAGCGGTTCAAAACAGGATTTTGAAAAACTCGTAAAAAATACAAAAACTCTCAAGGAATTGCAGGACGAAGCTTCTCTGGCAGAAAATAAGTCCGAAGCAAAAAATTAAAGGCGAATGCGGCAATTTGTTTCTGAGGTAAATCCAGACAAAAAAGGTCTCATTGAACTTGGCGGTAAAGACTTCCGCTATTTTAAGCAGGTTTTACGTCTTTGTGCCGGGGACATGGTTTTTGTAAGAATTCCTGAAGGGCGTCTTGTAAGCATGACTCTTGCAAAAATTGATGAAAAAGCGCGGCGGGTTACCCTGCAGCTTTGTGATTCAGCCGTTAACCAGAATGAAAATTCCCTGTCAGAAAATCAAAGTGAATACAGGGCAGAAGTAAACTTTTATCTGTTTCAGTTTGTTGCAAAAGGCCCTAAAATGGATTTGATTGTGCGTCAGGCTGGAGAATGCGGGGTTTTAAAAGTAATTCCTGTTCTTGGCGAGTTCAGCCAGAAGGGCGGAGAAGACAAAAATTTTAGAAATGCACGCTACGAAAGAATTATAAAGGAAGCGCGCCAGCAGAGCGGAAGCCCTGTTCCTACAGAAATCTTAGAAACTAAAACTCTTGAGCAGGCCTGTGCTTTCTGGAAAGAATTAACGGAACAGAATAAAGACGAAAGTTTTGCCTGTGTTTTATATGAACGCAGCGAAAAAACGACAAATCTGTTTAAAGCTTTATCAGAATATAAGACAATAAAAAACTGTGCTGTTTTTTGTGGTGCAGAGGGTGGAATAAGTCCGGACGAAATTGAATTTTTAACTGGACAGAGTATTATTCCAGTTCATTTTGAAACAAACATTCTGCGGTGCGAAACAGCAGCTTTATACGGCATGGCCTGTGTGCAGAATGCAATAACGGAGAAAACTCAATGGCAGACAACGGATTAAGTTCAGAAAACACAAAAGTAAAAAGAATTGACCTGCTTGGCGTTCCTGTCGATGTATGTAATTTAGAAGATATGGACGGAGCAATCCTTGAACTTCTTGCAAAACCTGGAACAAAACACATTGTATTTTTGTCCATCTGGGATTTGTTAAAAGGCCGCAAACAGAAAAAAACGTTCAGTAAGTATTTAAAATCTGCAGATTTAATTCTTCCTGTTTCTAAAAGCATTCTCTGGGGAGCGCGTTTCTTAAAAAAGACTGAGCCTGTCCGCTACAATCCTTTTTCTGCCGTAATTTCCATTCTGTCGGCAATGGAAAATCATTACAAATCCCTGTTTTTGCTTGGCGGGCGCAGAAAATCCCTGCAGAAGGCAGAAAGCAATGTCCGTTCAACTTTCCCGAATCTGCAGATTGTAGGCCGCTACGTAGGTTATTATCCAAAAGAAGTTGAAGAAGATATTGTTCAGGCAATTTACAAATCTTCTCCATCGCTGGTAATTGTCAGTGATGGAATAAAAGAAAAAAATCTCTGGGCTTACAACAGGCGGAATAATTTTTCTTCGAGCATTTTTTTGTATTACCGTGATTGCATTGGAATTTTTTCTGAACGCGTAAAACGTGTTGATGAACGCATTTTTGAGCGCGGGCTTGAAATCTGGCCGGAAATTTTCCGTAATCCGTTAAAACTATTTCTGATTTTTCCTTATATCCGTTATATAATGTTAGTGGTTTGGTACAGACTTTTTAAAAGAAACTCGTAGAGAGCTTATTTGAATTGTAATGTAATTTTTTTGTCTCAAAACAAAAATTTCGTAAAGCTTTGTTCCAGAGCTTTACCCGATGAATGTCTGGTTACGGTTTTAGAATCTTTAAAATCATTAAAGTCCTGCCTTGAAAAATTTAAAAGCTGCGTGGTTTTGTGCGATTTTGAATTTTTTCAGGGAGATGAAGGCTTAACTAAAATAAAAGAAAAAAACGGGCACAAACTCTTCTTTCTTACAACCCGGATTCACAATTGCCTGAAATCTTCGCCGTCGGTAGTTCACTTTCCTTTTGGTTTTTCCCGCATTTTAAATGCAATTGAATTAAATTCCCAGAAAGAATTAAAAAGTTCACCTTTACAAAAAAATATTTTACAGCAGATTTCAGGTTCTTCTTTTTTTATAAAAAAACTTCGTGCAGAAATTTTACAGGCGGCAAAATTTAAGGAAGCAGTTTTAATTACCGGCGAAAGTGGAACCGGTAAATCTCTTGTTGCAAAAATCCTTCATGCGGTAAGCAGAGAAGGGCTGGAAGGCAGGGAACTTGTTACGGAAAATATTTCTGCAATTTCTCCTGGGCTGATTGAAGCTGAACTTTTTGGCTGTGAAGCCGGTGCCTATACTGATTTAAAAAGCGATCGCAACGGTTTAATCGGACGTGCCCACAAAAGTTCAATTTTTTTAGACGAAATCGGGGATTTTCCTGTAAGTTTGCAGCCAAAACTTCTGCTTGCCGTGCAGGAAGGTTTAATCCGTAAACTTGGAAGCGACAGCAGCCGTTATGTTGATGTAAGGTTTATTTTTGCAACAAATATGGATTTAAAAGAGCAGATAAAGCAGGGACTGTTCCGCGAAGATTTATTTTACAGGATCTGTGCAACGCAAATTCATATTCCGCCGTTAAGGAAACATAAAGAAGATATAGGTGAAATTGCCGGTCTGTTTTTTAAGAAAAAAGAATTGAATCTTACACTTTCTTTTCAGGCACTTGAAAAACTAAAAAGCTATGACTGGCCTGGAAACGTGCGTGAACTTGAACACACACTTTTGCGCAGTGCCAGAAACTGCAAAGAAAAAATTATTACTCCTGAGCTGATTCAGTTTTAGAAGCAAGCCCTGCAGCCTTTGTAAAAACTTTTTCGATGTAAGAAGCTTCGCCTTCGCTCAATGAAGCGCGGGAAAGAATTCCCCGCCAGAAATTTTCCATGTCGGCCCTGCCTGTTATTTTAAAAAAGCCTATTTTCTGAAGGCTGTCCGCAATTTTTTTTACAGTTTTGTCCAGGCGTTCAAGGTTTACGCTTTTGTAGCCCGGGCTTACTTTTGTGCTTGCCCTGAAAAGTTCGTAGGCGATTATCTGTACGGCATGAGAAAGATTTAAGGAAGCAAAACCTTCGGAAGAAGGAATTGTAACTCCGAGAGTACATTCTGAAAGTTCTTCGTCGGAAAGACCCGTGCGTTCATTGCCAAAAACTGCTGCAACTTTTTGTCCTTCGTCAGACTTTGAGCCGGCTGTTTTTGAAGCAAGTTCTGCAAATTCTTCCGGAAGAAGGAGCTTGTCCTTGCGTTTTTTTCCACGGCGGCGGGTTGTTCCGGCAGAAATAGCGCAGTCTTTTGTTGCTTCTGTAATTGAACTGAAAAATTCTGCATTTTCCCAGATTGCTGCAGCGTGGATTGCGAGACGGCGCACATGTTCGTCGTCGTAATTTTCTCTTTTGCCGACAATGCGCAGATCTGTAAGTGAATTATTTGCCATTCCGCGGCATACGGCGCCAACGTTCCTGCTTTCGTCCGGATTAACGAGAACAATCGAAATCTTTGATAAGTCCATTTTTTCCTCAAGAATAATAAAAAGTAGAATGTAGAGCTTATATTCTGAAAAATGCAAAATAGCCGTAGCCGAGGTTCTCTCCCAAAACGCACTTTGCGCTTGTCGCAACCGTGCGGCTTTGGGAAGGTTCTCGGCGAGAGGCTGTTTTGGTTTTATGAAAATTTTGCCTTAGCATTGTACGTTTTTTAGGAGTTTTTCGCTATAATGACGCAGATTATGAATGTTTTTGAAAATAAAACAGCCTTTGTTCTTGGTAGCAGCGGTGGAATTGGTTTTGAAGTTGCTCGTGTTCTGCTGAAAAATGGTGCAGATTTAATTCTCCACGGAAGAAATAAAGAAAATACTGATTCTGCACTAATGCGTCTGAAAAATGAATTTCCTGAAAAAAAAATAAAAAGCGTTTTGTTTGATTTTGATAAAGAAAAGTTTGAAAATCTTGAACAATCCCAGGTTTTTGAAGAAGTAAAAAAGACTGACATTCTTTGTGTCTGTTATGGTCCTTTTCTGCAGAAAAAACTGGATGCAACCACCTTACAGGACTGGCAGAAAACTGCTCTGCTGGATTATGCCCTGCCTGGCTCTTTAGTGAGTGCAGCCCTGCCGAATATGAAGAAGAATAATTTTGGAAGAATTCTTTTGTTTGGAGGAACAGGAACAAATTTCAGGAATGAATTTTTTACAAATGCAGCTTACGCCGGCGCAAAAACAGGAATTGGAATTATTGTGCAGTCGGTTGCTGCGGAATTTGCTGATTCTGGAATTACATGCAACGCAATTCTGCCGGGTTTTGTTGAAACTCAATATATCAGCAGCGAACTTGGTGAATTGTTAAAGAAGAAAATGCCTGGCAACAGACTTATTTGCCTTGAATCAATTGCAAAAAGCGCAGACTTTTTGCTGACAAACCCGGATTTGAACGGAGTTTTACTGAAAGTTGACCGTGGCTGGTCGGTCAATAAAAACTACGCCGGATTGTAGTACCGCGAAGCGTTCCGCAGCGATAAGCGGAGGAATGAGCCGCGTAAGACGGCGAAGTACGAAAAGCCGGAAGACGTCCAGAAAAATAAAAATATCTAAAATCTCCACTTCGGGGGAAAATCGTAAATTGACTAACGGTTCTATTTGGTTTATAATCTGCTTTGTATCTTTTAGGTGGTAGGATTTTTATGAGTAACAATAACATTGTTCCTGGATTTAATGATGAAAAAGATGACAGCCTCAAAATAAATCTAGAGAAAGTTCCAGAAATTGAAAACTGCTTGACAATTTATTTGTCGGGATACATTGACACATACAATTCAAGTTTTTTTCAGAAGAGAATTGCCCGTGTTGTAGAAGCTGGATACGTTAAACTGATTTTTAACTGTGCTTCTTTGAATTATGTTTCTTCGACTGGAATTGGTTCTTTTACGGCATTTTTAAAGATGGTAAAACCAAAGAACGGAGACGTTGTTCTTCTGGAAATTCAGCCGAAGGTTTACGAAGTTTTCCAGCTTTTGGGATTCAGTCAGTTCTTTAATATTAAGGACACAATGGGCGATGCAATCAGTTTCTTTAAACAGGGCGCTCCTGTTGAAGAAAGTGTTTTCCCGAAAATTTTCAGCTGCCCGGTTTGTTCAAAGAGATTAAAGGCAACAAGAAGCGGACGTTTCCGCTGTTCTGAATGTAAGTCGATTCTTGCAATTGACCAGCAGGGACAGGTTTTTCTTGGTTAGTTGAAGGGAATCTGTAAAATAAAGCATTGTAAATATTTTTTTAAGATAAAATTGAATCCGTTGGCATGGGCTGACGGATTTTTTTTTGTAAGACTGAACAGGTTGTGGATAACTTGTGGACGTTTATGTGCTGATTGTGGATAAAGTGTTTAGAAGCGTGTGGAAATGTGGCTGTTTACTGTGGATAAAAAGTGAGTTTGTGTGGATAAAGTGAAAATGGTAAAAATGATTTTGCTTAATTCTTTGTATTGTAAAGAATTAAAGTATTTGTAAAATAAAGGAAATCTGAATTTTCTTTTAATACTTGTCTTTTCGGATGCCGAAAATTTAATAACTAACGAAAGTTTGTGTTAACAAGTTGTGGATAACTTGTGATTTTGGAGTGTAAACACTTATGAAAAACGCCCTGAACATGATTATTTATTATTTTTCTGTGCTTATTTTAGGGACTGTTGCTGCAGCCTTAATTTATATGATTAGCTGTGATCTTACAGTTCTGGTTGCGGGCGAAAAATTAAAGGTTTTCTGCTGGGATTTTTTCGTGCATGGGCTTGTTGTAATGTTTCCTCTGGTGGTTAGTTTTGCTCTCGGATTTTTGATTTTTTATGGAATCAGGCACAGCGAAAATCATTTTATAAGGCTGGCAGCTTATGCTTTTTTAGGTGCGCTTTCGTGGATTGTTTTTATTCCGCTTTGTTTTAATCTGCAGGAAACTTATGAATCTTCTTTTGCAGAAAATTATGAAATTCAAAAACTTTCTTCCGGATATTTCAGGCAGAAGAACGGAAATGTTTTTTATTTTTCGCGGATTGCGGATAACGGTGAAGCTGACGGCGTTTTTATTGATTTGATTGGAGTTACGGGAGAAAGCGGAAAGCTCGTAAGATTTTCAAATTCAAAACTTGCAGCCGGTTTTTCCAGCGATTTTGCTGATTCTCTTGTAAAAGACGCAATAAAGCTTCCGCTGGTTGTCAGGGGGCCAATGCAGATATATTCAACTTTAATGGAAAGTGCCCGCAATGCATGGAGCGGTGGAATAGGGCAGTGGCTGTGTTTTTTGAGTTTTGCTCTTGCCCTGTGTTCTGTAATTGCTTTTCAGTATTCGAGCGGGTGGAGGCTTATTAACGGCCTTGCCGTAATGTCTGCTGCTGCTCTTGTCTGTCTTGTTAATTACGGTTTTTATTGTGGAATTCTTTTTAAGAATACAAGAAATGCGTGGAATTCATATTTTATGGAACTTTCAGAAAAAAATACCGGCTTTTTACAGAATTTATTTTCTGCACAGGAGCCGATGCTCATTTTTATAAATCTTGTGATTTTTGCAGTAATTTCAGTTACCGGAATTCTTTTGTTTGCTTTTAAATACAAAAAAAATGAAGGAGTTGAACAATGAAAAGGGCAGTTGCAATAATTTTTTCTTATTCTGTTTTGAGTTTTGCCCTTTGTCTGGGAATTTCTTCTTTTATTGGTAACCTTCCTCCTCTTTTGCAGGAATTTAAACGGACTTACATTTTGTGCCGCGGACTTTTGTATTTTTTCAGGATTCTGCCAGCTGTTCTTTGTTCCGGTTATATGGTTGGTATGGCGGTTGAATTTGGTAAGGATTCTGAAAAAGCTTTTATGCGCTTTAGCTCCGCAATTATGGCGCAGTTTAAGAAAGTTATAATTTTTTCTGTATGCCTGGCTGCAATAATCACCTGTACGGAAGAAATTGCCAGACCTCTTGTTCAGCGCAAAAAAAATTATGCTGAAAATTCAATCAGATTGATGAGCGAATACATAAGGCTTGGAAACGAATGTCTTACCGATGAAAATTATGTGCTTGCCCACCGTTACGGAAGTCAAATCCTTAAAATCCGGCCTTTAAGCCCGGAAGGAAAGAATCTGATTGATAAATCGGAAGCAGTTTTAAAGGCAATTAAAAAAATTGTGCCGCAGGAAAAGTTTACTGCCAGCGAAGAACAGCTTTTAGATGAAATTTCCGGGGAGACCGTAACTTCGCTTATAGAAAAATCAAAAAAGGCTGCAGAAGAAAAGAAGTGGTTTGAATCTCATTATTATGCTGAACTTGCGTCTTTTGCCGGCAATGAAAAAGACATTAATATAAAGGAAGCACGCCGTCTTGCAAGCGTTGCCTGGAATGAACTGCAGACAACTTCTGTTTCTGCCAGAACAAAGGATCAGATTCTTTTTGCAAAAAAAAGAAGTGCCTACAAAGCTTTGTCGGAAGGCAACAATATTGAGTCGTATTATCAGTTTCTGGATATTTCTAAGCAGGATATAACCTGGGCTTCGGACCCGGACGTTACCAGATTTTTGACGATTGCACAGAATCGTGTTGAAAATCAGTATTTTTTTATTGATGAAACAGAAAAACTTGAATCTTTTGAAACCTTTATGAACGTTTATTTTACGATAAAGCACAGTTCTGGTAATACTGATGTTGTCTATATCCGTGGAATTACGCCAGTTTATAACAGCGGAAGAATGGTTCAGTATCTGAGGAATTTGAATGTTACGACATTTTCTAAAAACGGAAGTTTTGTAAAGTCAATGAATGTGCCGTATGCAAAAATGCTTTCGCTTGCGGTAAGCGATTTTGATGAAGAAACGCGGAATAAACTTGAACTTGATAAAAAAGTAAAAAGAATTCCTTATATTCTGCTTGAAAGCGTAGATCGTAATGAACGCGGACGAAAGATTGCTCCTGAATATCAGTTTGCAGACTATCTTCATTCTGATCAGAAAAAAAATGAAAATTCGCTTGTCCTTGCAATGTCGTATGAAGACTTTAATACTGCCTGTGAACAAAGTGGCGGACTTGAAGAAATGCGGCTGGACACTTTAATGAAGGTTGCCGAAAAAGCTGAAAGTCTTGGATTTTCTAAGGAAGTTACCGGAGCCTGTTTAATAAAGAGAATTACATATCCGGTTATAATGCTTGCATATCTGCTTTTTCTGTCGAGTCTTGCCTGGAATTTCAGGATTAAAAAAGAACAGCTATTTAAGTTTGTCTGGATTGTTATAATTCCTGTGTGCACGCTTGCCTGTGATGTTCTTATGCAGGTTGTGATTGCAATTGCCAGTCTTTTTAACTTTCTGTTCGTTGTAGAACTTGGAAGTGCCGGTTTAATGGCCTGCCTTGTTTTGTGGATTGTAATCCTGTTCTTTGATGCAATTTATTTTGCAATGCGAAGGAATTCGTAGAAGGGAGATGCTGAAATAAAATTCAGCATCTCACGGGGGTAAAAAGTCGCATGACACGTTTTTTTAGCCCCCATGTCCCAAATTTATTTTACTTCTACGCGTTTTATGTGTGCGCCCAGGCTCTGTAGTTTTTCTACTAAATGGTCGTAGCCGCGTTCAATCTGGTAGATGTTGGAAATTGTAGATTCTCCATGTGCTGCCATTGCTGCTATAACCATTGCCATTCCTGCCCTTACGTCTGGAGAAACTAGGTTGTCTCCGTGGAGCGTGCACGGACCTGAAACAACGGCTCTGTGCGGATCGCAGAGTGTAATGCGGGCTCCCATGCTTATGAGCTTGTCTACAAAGAACATACGGCTTTCGAACATTTTTTCAAATATAAGGACTGTGCCTTCTACCTGAGTTGCAATTACTGTCATTATCGAAGTTAAATCAGGCGGAAATCCCGGCCATGGAGAGTCGTCGATTTTTGGAATCATTCCGCCGAGGTCGGTGTTAACCTTCATTTCCTGTCCGAGGGCAACTGTAAGTGTGTCGCCTTCGATTACCCATGAAATTCCAAGTTTGCCGAATGCTACACGAAGAGGCCTCATGTCTTCTGCACGAACGCCTGTGATTGTGATTGAACCGCGGGTTGCTGCTGCAAGTCCAATGTAAGAGCCGATTTCCATAAAGTCCGGACCGATTGCAAAATCAACTCCATGAAGTTTTTTTACGCCTTCGATAAGGAGAATATTTGAACCGATTCCAGAAATTTTTGCTCCCATGCCCGTAAGCATGTTGCATAAATCCTGAACGTGAGGTTCAGACGCTGCGTTTGTAATTTTTGTCTTGCCTTCTGCCAAAACTGCTGCCATTACGGCGTTTTCTGTTGCCGTTACGGAAGTTTCGTCTAAGAAGATGTCTGCGCCTGCGAGCTTGTTTGAAGTAAATGCAAAAGGACCGTCAACCGTAATTCTTGCGCCGAGTTCCTGGAGGGCAAGAAAATGTGTGTCGAGTCTTCTTCTTCCGATTACGTCTCCGCCTGGAGGCGGCATTATTGCTTTACCAGTGCGGGCAATGAGCGGACCTGCAAAGAGAATTGATGCACGGATTTTTTTGCTCAGTTCGCCTGGAATGTCTGAACGTTCAATTTTTTTTGCTTCAATCTTCCAGGTGTGGTCTGCAATCTTTTCTACACAGGCTCCGAGTGATTGAAGAATTGAAAGCATAACTGCTGTGTCTTCGATATCAGGAATATTTCTTAAAATGACTGTTTCTTCTGTTAAGAGTGAAGCTGCAATGCACGGAAGTGCTGAATTTTTGTTGCCGCTTGCGGCTATTGTTCCGCGGATTGGAATTCCGCCTTCGATTTTGTATTCAAACATATAAAATGCTCCAGTGTTTTTAGAGATATCTTTGTACCCTTAATTATTCTGTCTTACATAAGTTTATCAGAACTTCGAGTGCTTTGCTCATTTCGTTTAAGCTTGCCCATTCTGTTTTTGAATGAAAATTGTGTCCGCCTGTAAAAATGTTTGGAGTCGGGATTCCCATTTCTGTAAGGCGTGAACCGTCTGTGCCTCCGCGGATTGGCGGAAAAACTGGTTCTATGCCGGAAGCGCGGTATGCGTCTACCAGGTTTTTAACAGTGTCCGGCGATTTTTCGAGCCCTTCTTTCATGTTTGCATACTGAAAAACATGTTTTACACGGGCTGTTCCGCCAAAAGCCTGGGCTACTGTCTGAGCAATGCTGTCGATTAAGGCAGTGCGTCTGCTCATTCCTTCGTGGGTAAAGTCGCGGAGAAAAACCGTTACTTTTGAATTTTCGATTGAACCTGAAATTTCCATTGGTGCAAAAAATCCCTGCATGCCGTCGGTGGCTTCCGGGCTTTGGGTTTGTGGAAGAGCGGCTGCAAAATTAGAAGCCATTGTAACTGCGTTTACCATTTTGCCGCGCGCAGTTCCGGTGTGGGTTGAAACTCCGGTGAATGAAACTTCGCTTTTTAATGCGTTAAAACATTCCGTTTCGAGTTCGCCGAGGTTGCCTCCGTCTACTGTGTAAGCCTGGGTTGAGTGAATAAGATTTAAAGGAACGTTGTCCATGCCGTGACCTGTTTCTTCGTCCGGGCTGAAGCAGACTTCGATTGTTCCGTGCTTTATCTGAGGATTTGTACAGAGAAAGTGAAGAGCCTGCATTATTTCTGCAATGCCCGCTTTGTCATCTGCGCCAAGCAAAGTTGTGCCGTCTGTAGAAATAATTGTGTCGCCGTCTTTTTGTGTAAGCTGAGGTTTTATGTCTTTGCCTGAACATTCTTCTACAGTGTCCATGTGTGCAAGAAGACAGAAAGATTTTTTATTTTCTGCTCCACAGGAAGCCGGTAAAAGGCCGTAAACATAGCAGTGCTCTGTAATCTGAACGTTCTGCAGGCCAAAGTCTGTTAATTCTTTTTGAAGAAGGCGTGCAAGGTCAAACTGACGGTCTGTTGAAGGTTGAATTCCCTGGTCAGCGAGTGAACTGTCGCTGGTTGTCCAGATTTGTACATATCGTAAAAAACGCTCAAGAAGCATTTTTTTCTGTTCATCGGAAATAAAAGTCATAAAAGCATTATAGAAAAAAAATAAGCAAAAAGCCACCAATGAGAAATTGTCGCAATATTGATGTTTGTAAATTTGTCTGTTAATGCGCGACAGGAGGTCGCAAAAACTTTGACAAAACCTGTGTTTTGACAAAACAGTTTTTGCAGAAATAAAAAAGACATTTTTTTGAGACCAGTGATAATTTGTGAAACAATCTGCCACCAGGAGGGTGGCGCAAAGAAAGGCACAAACTTTGACAAACCCGTTGGTTTGGCAAAACAGTTTGTGCGCGAAAAAAATGACAAGGATGTCATTTTTTTCGCGTTTCTATTGACAGTAACATAAAATAGTTATATTGTTTCTTTAGATAGAAACAAGGCCTGCTCGTTATAAACGAGTAAGTTCTGTTTGAGTGCTGATACCGTATAAAAACTGGCGCCACGGATGGCGCAGAAGTTGTACGCCGCTTGATTACTGCGCTACGCTTGTGCCTTCGGACAACAGGCTCAATCGGCGCTATTAGTGGCTGCGTTAGGGATTTTTGCATACCGTAAGTATGCTGCGAGTTTGCGTCGCAAACTCGTTATTTACCTGTGCGCTAGAAGCGCACGTCCTAACGCGCTGCGTTAGGGATTGTAGTGGCGCGCGTAGCGCGTTGCGTAGCAATGAAGCCGAAAGGCGGAACCACGGAAAGCCCGGCCTGCCGCAGGCAGGAAACGCCCGGAAAAAAAATTGGAGAAAAATATGACAGAAAATCTTGATTCAGTTTATAAGTGCATTTCGAGTGAACGTTATACGCCTTATTCTTTGGCGCGGAAGATTGGAGCTGTGGCGATTCTGGAGTCGGCAAGTTTTGCTAAGGGGCGTGAGCGTTATTCGATTCTGATGACGGAAGAAGCTTTTAAAATCGTTCAGGATGATGACGGGGTTGCTTTTCTGATTGAAGGTGAAAGGATTCCTTTTGTTGCGACGGAAGATTCGCTTGACGCTCTTGGCCGGAAAAAGCCTGCCGATATTCTTGATGCTCTTTTGTATGTTGCAAGTGAACATAAGGATTTTGAAAAGACTGCTGATATTCCTGTTCCGGCGTCTGGAATGGGTTATCTGAGCTATGAATTTGCCCGACGCTGCGACAATATCCGTTTTTTTGAGCAGGAAGACGAGCTTGGAGTGCCTGAAAGCCTTTTTATTGCGGGGCACATTTACATTGTTTTTGACCATTTTACCGAGACAATGCACATTTTTGGCTTTAACTACAACGAACATAAAATCGACATAAATGCGGCAGTTGATCGTCTTGTAAAAAGAATCAACGATATGGATTTTTCGTATGTTGATGCTGGTCCTGAAAAGTTTGAATATAAGGTTTTGACGGACATTGAACAGTCAAAGCGCGAGTACATTCAAAAGGTTGAAGAATTAAAAAAGCATATTATTGACGGAGACATTATCCAGGCGGTGCCGAGCCGTCGTGTGCAGATTGAGTGTAAGGCAAGCGCAATGCAGGTTTATGGAAAGCTGCGCAAGGTGAATCCTTCGCCTTATATGTTCTATCTTGATTTTGGAAATTTCCAGCTGACCGGGGCTAGCCCTGAAAGTCTTGTGCGCGTGCGTGAAGGAAAAGCGTCGATCCATCCGATTGCAGGAACAATCCATCGCGGAAAAAACGAGGCTGAAGACGAAGAATTGAGCAGAACTTTGCGCGAAAATCCAAAAGAGAGGGCTGAGCATCTTATGCTTGTTGACCTTGCCCGAAATGATCTGGGACGCGTTTGCAAAAGCGGAAGCGTTACGGTTCCTCAGTATATGGAATGTGAACGTTACAGCCACGTAATTCATCTTGTGTCGAATACGGAAGGGCTTGTAAAAGAAGGAGTAAAGCCGATTCAGGTTTTGAGGGCATCGTTTCCGGCAGGAACTGTTTCCGGAGCACCAAAAATCAGTGCAATGCAGATTTTAAGCGGGCTTGAAAAAACAAAGCGGAGGTTTTATGCGGGAGCCGTAGGCTACATTCAGAACAACGGCGACTTAGACTTCTGCATTACGATCCGTTCGTGTCTGTGCAGGGACGGCGTGTTCAGCCTGCAGGCCGGCGGCGGAATTGTTTATGACTCAACCCCGGAGCGCGAGTTTACAGAAACCCAGGAAAAACTCGGTGCGCTGATTGACACTCTGACGAAGTAGAAGCTGTGGCGCGACAGTTTCTGAAAAATTGTGCTATATTTAATTTATGCAGACAATGACATTAAAAAAAGAAGCTGTAAATTTAATTCTCAGATGAGCGAAAAGAAAATTGAGACTGTTGTTCAGTTCATCCGCTTTGTTTATCAGCAGCCGGATATTTTTGATGAACGTAAAAAACGTGATGAACAGGATTTTAGGCTGCTGAATAAAAATGCACCTTTAATGAATGAGCAGGTAGAAGAAAATCTTGATTTTCAGGCAGATATCTGGGGGGTGTCAGCATAAAAAAATCAGATTTGACAAATTTTGTAGGCCAGCTTTCTGAATTAAAAATTGAAGAATTAAACGAAGCTCTTTGTATTGCGCTGGATGTTGAATAAACTCTTTATTAAACTGTGCGCGTTTTGTGTTTTTAATTGCTAAGCTGTATAAAAGGTGGCGCCAAGGACGGCGCTAAAGACTGAAACCCCGCACAAATTGCATTGCAATTTGTGGCGCGACACGATGTCGCGCTGCGCCATGGATTTTTGCGTGCAGGCACGCTGAGAGTTTGCTGTGCAAACTCTTTATTAAACTGTGCGCTAGAAGCGCACGCCCTGTCGCTACGCGTCAGGGATTGGAAGAGCGGCGAATGCCGTTCCGGAGCGTAGTAAAACGAAGCGCAGGAATGAAGCGACAGCGGAACTCTGGAAAGCCCGACGGCGACTTGTCGCCGGGACGCCCAAAAAATTATAATGTCTTTATGACTTTGCTTGAATCTTATTATAACAAATTTAATGAAGAACACAGACTTTTAACCAGGCACGGAAAAGTTGAGTTTACTGTAACCATGAAGTATATTCACGAATGTACTGGCGGGCGTGAACAGTTGAAAATTCTTGATGTTGGAGCTGGAACAGGTCGTTATTCTGTTGCTCTGGCTCAGGAAGGACACAGCGTTACTGCTGTTGAACTCGTTGAAAAAAACCGGAAAGTAATTGAAAGTAAACATCAGGAACGTGTGCACATCTGGCCTGGCAATGCACTTGATTTACATTTTCTTGAAGCAGACTGTTTTGACATTACTCTGATTTTTGGCCCGATGTATCATTTACATTCTTTTGAAGAACGGCTTAAGGTTTTTGAAGAAGCTAAGCGGGTTACAAAAAAAGGCGGGTTTATTTTAGCTGCCTACGTTATGAACGATTACAGCATGATTGAATACTGCTTTAAAAAAGGGAAAATTAAAGAATGTTTGCAGGCGGGCAGCGTAACTTCTGATTTTAAGACCGTAAGCACGGAAAAAGACCTTTACAGCTATCTTTCCTTGAGTGACATTGATGAACTGAACAAAGCGGCAGGCTTAGAGCGCGTAAAAATAATTGCCGCTGACGGAGCAAGCGATTATATGCGCCGTGAACTTAACGCAATGGACGAAGAAACCTTTGAACTCTTTGTAAAATACCAGCTGAGCCGGGCAGAACGAGCGGATTTGATCGGAGCTTCAAGCCACACCGTGGACATTTTAAGAAATAATTAAGGAATAGTGCGGCCTCGTGTTAAATAGCCGTAGCTGAGGTTCTGACACAAACGTTGCGACCTCGTGTCGCGACAAGAAACGGAGTTTCTTGCGGTCAATCAGCATCTCTGCGCCGTCCCTGGCGCCCATCGCAGAAAAGAATCGACGAGAGGCTATTTGAATTCTGTAGAGACGCTGTTAAATAAACGTAATCAAGATATGTAATTAACCGCCACGGATGGCGGATAAAGACGGGCAAAAACTTTAGTTTTTGCGCTAAAGAAAATGACAGGACGTCATTTTCTTTAGCACACTTGCAAAATGATAATGATTTTTATAAACTGTGCAAAATGACATTTTGTTGATTTTTGTCAAAATCAATTTTTTAAGTTTATTCCAGGAGGAAAACTATGGCAAAGAAATATGCATTTTTATTTCCGGGACAGGGTGCACAGGCACAGGGCATGATAAAAGACATTTGCGAAGCTTACCCTGAAGCTCAGAAAGTAGTTGAAGAAGTTTCTAGAATTTCAGGAAAAGATGTTGCAAAACTTTTGTGGGACACTCCACAGGAAGAATTAAACCGTTCAGATAACAGCCAGCTTGCAATTACAACTGCGAGCATTGCAATTATGGCAGCGTTAAAATCAAAGGGAATTGAACCTTCTGCGGCAATGGGATTTTCTCTTGGAGAATTTCCAGCTTTGTATGCTTCAGGAATTTTAAGCTTTGAAGACGTTATTAAGATTGTCTGCCAGCGTGGTTCAATCATGCAGAAAGTATGCGAACAGATTGCAGAAGAAAATGCAGGCAACGCACCTGGAATGAGCGCAGTTTTAGGACTTCCACCAGAAAAGGTTGAAGAAATTGCCGGAGGAATTGAAGGCGCTTATGCTGCAAACTTGAATTCCGTAAAACAGACAGTAATTGCAGGAACAGCCGAAGGTCTTGCAAAGGCAGAAGAAGCTGCAAAGGCTGCCGGCGCACGTCGTGTTGTCCGCCTTGCTGTTGCCGGACCTTTCCATTGTCCGCTTATGCAGCGTGCTGCAGACAATTTTAAGGTTGCCCTTGAACCTTATACATTTACAAATCCAAAGATTGCACTTTTTTCTAACGTTACAGGCAAAAAAGTAACGGAAGGAGCTCCTGCAAAGGCAAGTGCAGTTGACCACCTGACTCATCCGGTACGCTGGACAGACGAAGAAAAAGTTCTTGCAGACTTAATCAAAGAAGACGGCGGAGAATGGGCAGTTCTCGAAGTTGGTCCGGGAAAAGTTCTTTCCGGCCTCTGGGGACAGACAGAATTTGGCGCAGCATTACCGGCAGTTCCGACAAACACAGCGGAAGTTCTTTCTGCTCTTTAATTTTTTTACATGGGAGAAAATATGTTATTACAGAATAAAAAAGCACTTGTTACAGGTTCTTCACGCGGAATTGGACGCGGAATCGTAGAAGCTTTTATAAAAAACGGATGCGAAGTCTGGGGACTTTGTTCAAAAGAAAGCGCAGGCAAGGCAGAACTTGAAAGCCTCGCAAAAGAAAATGGAGTTGCCTTCCACGAAATTTATGCAGACGTAGGCAACGCAGAACAGGTTACAGAAGTTGTAAAGGCAGCCCTTGCACAGGCCGGCGGATTTGACGTTCTTGTAAACAATGCAGGAATTACCCGCGACGGACTTTCGTTCAGAATGAAAAAAACAGACTGGGACGATGTTTTAAGGGTTAACCTTACGGCAGCTTTTTTAATCTGCCAGATTGTTTCAAACGACATGATCAGAAAGCGCAGCGGTTCAATCATCAATATGTCTTCGATTGTCGGTGTTCACGGTAACGGCGGACAGGTAAATTACGCAGCTTCTAAAGGCGGACTGATTGCATATTCAAAATCATTGGCAGCAGAAGTTGGCGGACGCGGAGTTCGTGTAAACTGCATTGCCCCGGGATTTATCGAAACAGACATGACAAATGTTTTAAAGGAAGAATTAAAACAGGCAATGGTAGAAAAAATCCCTCTTAAACGTCCAGGCAAGGCAGAAGATGTTGCAAATACAGCACTTTACCTTGCAAGCGATTTGAGTTCTTACGTTACAGCACAGGTAATCGGTGTTGACGGGGGAATGGGAGCATAATTTTTTCATTCGGGCGGCCGCGCGACATCGTGTCGCGCCACAAATTGCAGGGCAATTTGTGCGGGTTGTCTGTCTTTAGCGCCGTCCCTGGCGCTATTTTGCATACGGTATTGGCAATCCCTGCCGCGTAGGAAAATCCACTTGATTATTTTGACAAAAATTGATAATTTGTCAAAATAAAATTACTGATAATAAAACGCGCCTTTGTGTGCGCCTGTTTTATGGGGGAAAAAATGAGAAAAGTTGTAGTTACAGGACTTGGTTGTGTAAGTCCAGTCGGAAATTCAGCTGACGAAACCTGGGCTGCTCTTAAAGCAGGTAAAAGTGGTGTTGCTCCAATTGCCGGATATGATGCAACTCCTTTTAAGGTAAAATACGACGCTGAAGTTAAAAATTTTAATGCTGGCGACTATATGGACGCAAAAGAAGCACGCAAGATGGCTCGCTTTACTCAGCTTGCTGTTGCTGCCAGCAAAATGGCTCTTGATGACTCAAAACTTGCAGGAAATCAGGAAGTTTTAGACAAGGCTGGTGTTTATCTTGGTGTTGGAATCGGCGGTTTTGAAGTTACAGAAACCGGTTACAAGGCATATTTTTCTTCTAACTTTACACGCACTCCACCAATGACAATTCCAGAACTTATTCCAAACGAAGCTGCAGGAAACATCTGTATCGTAAACCACATTCACGGACCTGCACACACAATCTGTACAGCATGTGCTTCTGGAACTGACGCAATCGGTTATGCACTTGATCAGATCCGCGCTGGTCGTGTTGACGTTGCTCTTGCCGGTGGTTCTGAATCTGCAATCAACGGATTTACAAACTTAAGCTTTGGCGTTCTCCAGGCTCTTTCTACAAAATGGGCTGACAATCCTGAAAAAGCAAGCCGTCCTTTTGACAAAGACCGCGACGGATTTGTTATGGGCGAAGGTTCAACAATCCTTATTCTCGAAGACTATGAACATGCAAAAGCTCGTGGAGCAAAAATCTATGCAGAAGTTGCCGGTTACGGCAGCACAACAGACGGCTTCCACCTGACAGCACCAAACCCTGACGGAATTGAAGGTGCTCGCGCAATGACTCTTGCCCTCGAAGATGCAGGCGTAAAACCGGAAGAAGTTGTTTACTACAACGCTCACGGAACTTCTACGCACAAAAACGATTCCGGCGAAACAAAAATGCTCAAAAATGCATTTGGTGACGCTGCTTACAAACTCCACATTTCTTCTACAAAATCAATGACAGGACACTGCCTTGGAAATGCTGGTTCTCTCGAAGCTTTTGTTTGCGTAAAGGCAATCGAAGACAACTTTATTCCACCAACAATCAACCTCGACAACCCTGATGTTGAAGGTGGCTGCGACCTCGATTACACACCAAACAAGGGACTTGCAATCGATGTTCCTGTTGCAATGAGCGGAAACTTTGGTTTTGGCGGACACAACGGAATCCTCGTATTTAAGAGATTAACTGAATAGATTTTTATGTAAAGGGGAGAAGTCTCTCCCCTCGCGCACACTTTGTTGTGCGCTCCCCACTCGCCTGGGGGAAAATCCCCCAAGCCCCCTTTTTATTTTGGAGAAACGCATGGCTGCATTTACAGATATTGAATCACTTTTACCGCACAGAAAACCATTTTTATTTGTAGACACAATCGAAAGCTACGACGAAAACGGCTGCGTGTGCACACGCAGATTTACAGAAGAAGATTTTTTCTTTAAGGGACACTTTCCGCAGTATCCTGTTGTTCCTGGTGTAATTCTGATTGAAACAATGGCTCAGGGCGGTGGTGCTGCATTAAGCCTGCAGAAAAAATTTGACGAAGGAAGCCTTTTCTTTCTGGCAACTGTAAACAACGTAAAATTTAAGCATCAGGTGCGCCCTGGCGACACCGTAAGAATGGAAGTTGTAAACAAACGCTGCACAAAGAACATGGTAGTTCAGGAAGGCAAAGCCTACGTAGGCGAAACCCTCTGCGCCCAGGCCGAGTGGATGTGCTTAGTAGGTAAAGGCAATTAATAAAAATCTTACCTCCTGTAAGATTTTTATTGCAAAAACTGTTTTCAAAAAGCACAGGCTTTTTGAAAGTTTTTGCCATTTTTTTATGCGCCATCCGTGGCGCAGGTTTGACAGAAAAATACAATAAAATTCCTGTCGTGCGAGCCACCGTTTTACGGTGGTTTTTCTTTACAACGCAGACTTTTAGCCCGGTATGGAGGGGACGCCGCCAGGCGTGTGCGTAGCACCGGAGGGCGCGCAAGTCGCCGCAGCCCCGGAACACCGGCAGTGACTGCAAAATGCTCATTTTACGTCTGTGGCTCCGTACAAAAAAAATAAAAAATCTTTAGAAAATAAATTGGCGTCAAAAATAGTGTTATAATCAGAAACGATGGACATTTCTTTAATCTGTAAAAAAATTTATAAGGCTGTTTACATTGTTGTTTTGACGGAAGGTTCACTTGCGCCGGTTGCTTATATTCACTTAAGGGCCGGAAAAAATGTGGCTGAATATAAAGAAGCCCTGCAAAAGGAATTTGACCGTTTAAAATGGAATACTCCGCTTTCGACGGCAGATTTAGAGATTAAAACTGATGATTCATTGCTGGACGACACTGTAAAAATTGATCTGGTTGAAGAATTTTTTGATGATGAAACAGGACTTGCAAAAAAATATCCGGTTCTTGCGGACGATGCTCTGGTAAACGGCTGATTTTTAAGTTTTTTGAATTATGGTTATCTCTAAAAAATCATTTTCGATGCTTTTTTAGAGATAAATAAGGTTCCCATAAACCAGATTGTTCTTTTATCCGATGTTCTATAAGAAGAATTGTCGGATTTTTTTTACCCGAAAGGCAGGGCAAAGAGTTTTATGGCTGATTTTTTTATGATTTTCAGGGATTTTTATAAATTAAAAGGTTTGAATAAGTTCAATACGCTGAATGTGCGCGCTTTTTTTAAAAAGGGTTGTGCGCTTTTGCTGTTTTTGTGCGGTGCGGTGAGTTTTGCAGAAAACTATTACTGGCAGGGCGGCGCAAGTGGTGAATGGTCTGAGGCCGGCAACTGGTATACAGACAGTGGAGAGGCAACTAGTGCGCCTGGAACAGGCGATACGGCGATTTTTTTTGTACAGGTTAGTCAAAATAGTACTGTGTCCACTTTTACAATTACGGACTCTTCTGTTGAAAGCGGTGCCATAACAAGCAAAGCTGGAATTACTTTTTCAGGAAGCCTTACTGCGAGCGGGGATATTAATGTTGACGGCGGGAATTTGACGATTGAAGGAAATCTTACTGTTACAGGAAGTACTTCCGTTACTGCCGGAAATTTGACTGTTGCGGGAAGTTATACAGGATATAAACCTTCTGGTGGGGCTGCGAATATTAGCGTTAGCGGGGATTTTGTTGTAGAGAATACTGGTGAAACAAATATCCGTGGGGATGTAACAGCAAAAAGCATTGACATAAATAAGAACAGGACTTCTCTTTTAGGCGGGACTGCTTCTGTTACTACAACCGGGACACAATATTACGGCGGAGAAGTTCTTGTAAATGCAGATATAACGATTACTGCGTCTACGGTTACTTTTGGAGGAAAGCTTGTAAGCCATACTACAGGCAGTTATAAAAGCGTTACGATAGAAGGCAATGCTGAATTTAATGATGAAGCTGGTGTTTCATTAGGTTCTGGTAACGGAGACAAACTTGCTTCTCTTTCTGTAAGTGGCACGTCTACTGTTTCGAATAACATTTACACAACAGGCGTGCAGACTTATGGCGAGCTTGTAACACTTAGCGCAGACAGCATAACTTTTTCTACGGGCAAAAATTTAACGCTTTCAGGCGGGCTTACGGGCACTGGCAGTGGCAGCGGAACTGTTACACTGTGCGATTCTGCTACAACATATTCAAATACAATTACCGTCGGTGGCGCGGTCAGCGGGGTTAATGACATTTACTTTAACGGAAATGCAGCGATAAGTTCAGGCGCGGCAGTTACGGCAGGCGGCGCGGTCAGTTTTGCAGGAACAGCGGATGTAAATGCTGCAGTTAGTGCTGGTGGAGCAATTGAATTTGCAGGAACAGCGGATTTGAGCGCAGCAGTAACGTCTACTGGTGCGGGTGTTAGTTTTGATGATGCAGCAACTGTAAATTCAAGTGGAAGTGTTACTGCTAATACTGATATTAGTTTTAACGGCACGGCAACTGTAAACGGCGAGGTAACGGCTGTAAATGATATTGTTTTTACTGGAGAAGCGACGGTCGGGGCAGAGGTTAAATCTACAGGCGGAAATGTTACTTTTAACGATACAGCAACACTTGGTTGCAAAAATGTGAGTGCCAGCGAAAACATTATTTTTGAAAGTTCTGCAATTTTAAGTGAAAACCTTACATTTACTGCAACTACCGTAACTTTTAATGGCAAGCTTGTAAGCCATAGCAAAGACAGTAGAAAAGATGCAACAATTAACGGAAATGCCGTTTTTAACGGCGTTGTCGGTGCACAGGAGCCTTCTGTCAATAATGGAAAATTATCCGATTTGAGTGTAAGCGGAACGTCAACTGTTTCGAATAATATTTACACGACAGGCGCGCAGACTTATAGCGGACCTGTAACACTCAGCGCAGACGTTACATTTAGTGCGTCTACAGTTACTTTTGGCGGAAAGCTTGTAAGTTCTGGCACGGCTGATTCTGACGCAAAATCTGTAACGATTACTGGTAACGCTGTTTTTAATGGAATTGTCGGTGCGGAAACAAGTTCTACCAATGATACAAAATTAGCTTCTCTTTCTGTAAGTGGCACGTCTACTGTTTCGAATAACATTTACACAACAGGCGTGCAGACTTATGGCGAGCTTGTAACACTTAGCGCAGACAGCATAACTTTTTCTACGGGCAAAAATTTAACGCTTTCAGGCGGGCTTACGGGCACTGGCAGTGGCAGCGGAACTGTTACACTGTGCGATTCTGCTACAACATATTCAAATACAATTACCGTCGGTGGCGCGGTCAGCGGGGTTAATGACATTTACTTTAACGGAAATGCAGCGATAAGTTCAGGCGCGGCAGTTACGGCAGGCGGCGCGGTCAGTTTTGCAGGAACAGCGGATTTGAGCGCAGCAGTAACGTCTAGTGGGTCGAGCGTTAGTTTTGATGATGCAGCAACTGTAAATTCAAGTGGAAGTGTTACTGCTAATACTGATATTAGTTTTAACGGCACGGCAACTGTAAACGGCGAGGTAACGGCTGTAAATGATATTGTTTTTACTGGAGAAGCGACGGTCGGGGCAGAGGTTAAGGCTTCCAACGATATTAGTTTTAACGGCACATCAACTGTAAACTCAGGCGTAACTGCTAGCAATGCTCTTGTTTTTAACGGTGACACTACAATTACTTCTGCTGTAAAAGGAAATACCGTAACTTTTAACGGAAGTTTAATTCTTAATAGAGGCAGCGTTACTTCAACCAGAGACCAGAACTATAACGGCACTACTCAATTTGGCTGGTGGCAGACTTTAACTTCTACTGAAGGAAGCATTTATTTTGGAAAAGAATCCAGCGGAACTAAAATAAATTGTATTGGCTCAAATTCAGGACTTGGACTTGAGGTTACCACGTCATCGGCCGGCAATGTTTATTTTTACGGCGGATTTTCCGGCAGCGTGAGCCTGCAGATTTTAGGCAATGCAGAAATTTACGGCGACAATACTTTTACTTCTTACACAGAACAAAACGCTGGTTTTGAAACGACGGTAAACTTTTACGGCGCAAACACTTTTGAAACATTTACCGCGACTGCAAATGTTGCGCAGACGTTTAATTTTAAAGCTGCCAGTACATTTACAAACTTTACCGCAACTGCAGCCGCAGCTCAGAATTTTAATTTTAGCGGCAAAAACTATTTTAGTTCACTTACTGCGACTGCAACGGAGAATCAGAATTTTTATTTTAGTGATTCCAATTCTTTTACTTCGCTGGATTTAACTGCTTCTGCTGCACCTTTAACACTTCAATTTGCCGGTGGCACAACTCAGACTTTTGGAACTTCTTCTTCAGCAGGAATTTCTTTAAAAGGAAAAAGCGAAACAAATTGTGTAACGCTTGCTTCTGATTCAACGGATTTATGGAATGCAGTTTTTCTTTCTAAACCGGATTCGTCAGACTTTACTTACACTGTAATAAAATATTCGGCTTCGGTTGACTCCGATGGCGAAAAAAATGAATTGAATTTAATTCCAGCTTCTTCAACAGTTCAGGATTATTCACCTTCTAGCCCGACGACAGTTTCCTGGTTTACGCATAAGTTTTACTGGCTTGGCGGCTCGGACACAAACTGGACGACGGTTAGCAACTGGGCCTACGACGAAAGCGGAACTAATTCAAGTGCAATTTATCCTTCATACACAGACGGCTTGAGCGAAGTTACGGTTCTTAAGGGGAATTCAACCAGTAGTTCGCCGTTCATTCTTACATTAACAGAAGCGATAACTGTAAAATCGATTCAAATTGAATCAGGCGCGGAAGTTGATTTTGCAGGCAAAGAGGTAGAAGCAGAAACGATTTTAATTGAAGTAAATTCAACTGCGGATTTTTCAGGAGCTGATGTTGCAGCAAGCGGTGGAATTACAAACAACGGAACTTTAAAGCTTGCAGGAACGGAATCAATCAGCGGAACAAAAACGAACGGCACGGACAGCACTGTCCAGTATTACGGTTCTGCAATAACTGAACTTTCGTGGGGTAGCGAATACGAAAAACTTGAATTTATTGAAGGCGCGGCGGGTAGTGCCAGCGAGGCAATGAATGTTGCAAAAACGCTCGTAATTAAAAACGGCAGTGGCAATGCGCTTGAGCTTTCTGGAAACGGAAGTTTTACAGGCGAAGTTACTCTTACAGCTGCCGGAAACATTACTTTTGGCGGTGCGAACACGTTTAACGATGCTTTTAATGTTGTTTCTGCGGGCAATATTAGTTTTAGTGTAGGAAATACATTTGCCGGCAAAGTGAATATAACGTCTGCTGAGAATCTTTCTTTTGTAAAAGCGAATACATTTGAAAAAACTGTAACAGTTACAGAAGCTCAGGATATTGTTTTTGATGCTGCGAACACATTTAAAGATGCAATAAAAATAGTTTCTGCCGGTGATGTTAGTTTTACAGGTGAAAATTCTTTTGCGGGAGCGTTAGAAATTGCAGGTGCAGAAAACGTAATTTTGAATGCAGACTCAAACGGAGTTGAACTTGCAGGCAATGTTGAATGCGAAACCTTAGACGCAAAATGCGCAGTAACGGTTGGAGGCAGCGTTACAACCAGTGCAACTCTTTCAGCACTAACAGAAACTGTCGGACAATATTACGAAAAAACAGTTAATTTTGCAGACAAAGCCGTTTTAACAGATAACAGCACAGCAAACAAAGTTTACATAAGCGGAGCTGCAACAGGCGAAGGCGACATTACAATAAACGCAGATGCGGTTTTTGCCAGCACATTAGACACAACAGACGCGCTCACAGTCGGTGGCGTATTGAAGGCAAGTGGCACAGTCGGAAAAACAACGCCGCCAACAGACATTAAAGTAACCGGCGACGCAACCTTTGCCAGCACACTCGATGCAAGCGGCGAGTTACAATTTAGTGCAAACGCAGTGTTTACAGGCGCAGTTGGTTCAAATACCGCGCCTGCGTCTATAGCACTAGGAACAGACACAATAAACACCGCGACCTTTGAAAGCACACTTGATTTAACAGGTGCACTCAACGCAGCCGGCACATTAACCGTAAACGGCGCGCTTGGTACAACTAAACAGCCGGCATCAATCACAGTCGGCGTTGACGCAATATTTGGAGAAGCTGCCAGCGTAAACGCAGCCGGCCTGATTGATATAAAAAACAACGCCACATTCGGCAGCACATTAGACTCAACCGGCACGCTCACAGTAGGCGGAACAATGCAGGCGACAGGCGCAGTAGGAAGCACAACGCCGCCAACAGACATTAACGTAACCGGCGATGCAACTTTTGCCAGCACACTCGATGCAAGCGGCGACTTAAACTTTAGCGCAAACGCAACGTTTACAGGCGCAGTTGGTTCAAATACCGCGCCAAAAACAATAACACTCGGAACGGACACAACAAATACTGCGACCTTTGAAAGCACACTTGATTTAACAGGCGCGCTCACAGCAGCCGGCACATTAACTGTAAACGGCGCAGTAGGAAGCACAACGCCACCAACAGACATTAACGTAACCGGCAACGCAACATTCAGTAGCACACTCGATGCAAGCGGCGACTTAAACTTTAGCGCAAACGCAACGTTTAATGGCGCAGTTGGTTCAAATACCGCGCCTGCGTCTATAACGCTCGGAACAGACACAACAAATACTGCGACCTTTGAAAGCACGCTTGATTTAACAGACGCACTCACCGCAGCCGGCACATTAACCGTAAACGGCGCGCTTGGTACAACTAAACAGCCGGCATCAATCACAGTCGGCGTTGACGCAATATTTGGAGAAAATGCCAGCGTAAACGCAGCCGGCCCGATTGATATAAAAAACAACGCCACATTCGGCAGCACATTAGACGCAACCGGCGCGCTCACAGTCGGTGGCGTATTGAAGGCAAGTGGCACAGTCGGAAAAACAACGCCGCCAACAGACATTAACGTAACCGGCGATGCAACATTCAGTAGCACACTCGATGCAAGCGGCGCAGTCAAAGTCGGCGGAACTGCAACATTTGGCTCAGACGTTGGAACAGGCGGTGTTCTTGTTTATGGAACAACTGACACAATCGCGCAGATTCAGAGCATAAACGTTACGGGGCAGTCTTATTTTAATTCAACTAATGCGCAGACTGTTCAAACTGTGGGAGAGCAGACTTATGCTCAGAAAATTACGGTTGACTCTGAACTTTCTTTAATCGCTGACGATTCTTCTAAGGAAACTGACGAGGTAATAACGTTAAATGGAATTTCAGAAGGCACAACAGGCTCTTCTTCTGTTAGCGTAAAATCTG
Organism: uncultured Collinsella sp.; assembly: GCA_963613915.1. Classification (GTDB taxonomy): domain Bacteria; phylum Spirochaetota; class Spirochaetia; order Treponematales; family Treponemataceae; genus Treponema_D. The sequence goes on along the minus strand of CAVEBK010000011.1, from coordinate 9,313 downwards.
CGATTGTTAATCTTTACGCTGCAGACTATTCAACTTACGGTTCGCAGACTTTTAACTGTTCAAAAGGAGTCCGGCTTCTTTCTTCTTCAACTTCTGGCGGAACGTGGCAATGTACAAACTCTGACGCAGAAATAACGCTGAACGAAACAGAACTTTTCTTAGATTTTGACTCCTGCTCCATGAAGTTAAAATCTCCGCTTATAGCCAAGAACGTTTATTTTTATTCAGGCGCGCTTAATTTATCTGGCGTTAAACTGTCAGCAACGGATTTTGTGGCCTTTGGCGCCTCTTATTCTGCTGTTGACAAACGCTTTAGTTCTTCTAACACGCGTTTTGCTTATTATGGTGCGGATTCAATAGAATACAAAAAAGATTCAGGCTTTAACGCTTCTCTTTCCTGCTCTGACGAAGCACAAATTATAGTAGGCGGAAACTTCTATGCAAACGGTCTTGATCTTTCTTCCTTTACTTTGACAATTCCGGATAATTCAGCTTCAAATCCTGTATTCAATTCAACTGATGCAGTAACTGAAAATCAGTGGGGCTTACCTTATGCAGTTGCGTTTAATTCAAAAATAAGTTCGCTTACGGTTTCTGGAGGAATTCTTGCTGCAGGCTCTGACGACGGCGTTTCCGGCCTTTCTGCCCAGGGCTGCACAGACGGCTCTTCCAATACAGGCGTTCAATTTGAACTTCCTCAGATTACAAAAGCTTACTCGGTTTATGACGACGTAGTTTATGTTGAATTTAACATTCCTCTCGAAAATTCACATGGAGAAATTTCAACAAACCTTGCATTCTTTATAAACGGAGAGCTTTCTAAAGGCGGGGCGTGGTATTCTTCTGCAGCCTTTTCTTTTGAAGGCGCATATTCAGACCCAGACTGCTCGACACCAGTTTTTTCGAATACGGATATTCAATCTTTCTATTTAAAGGGAATTGAAACCTGGAACACCGACGCAACCGGCATATCTTCTTACGGTTCTGCTGCAAAATCGAGCGAAGATTCAACTGACCGCAGCGGAACTCACAAAACCGTAACAACCGATCTTTCGTTCCTCGAAGGACTTTTTACGGCGGCAGACGGACACACAATGTGTTCAACTTACAGCGATACAACTGCATACACGGCAACAGAAGATCATGCTTCCCCGGTTTTAATTGCAGCCTGCACAGGACAGGAACTCCACACAACGGGAACAAGCAGCAGCCAGTCAACCCACGACGCTCACAACTTTATTGAATTAAGATATTCAGAAGCGGTGGACATTGCAGGCTTAAAAAATGACGGTGCAGACGAAAACGTAAGGGCAGATTCCTCTCTTGGAGAAATTTCAGGCTCCGGCACACAAAGCACGGACAGCACAGGCTTAACGATTGCAGGCCTTGCAGAAATTTCTGACGGAATTCTTGTAAGCTCTTCTAAAGACTCGGACTCTCCACATTCCCTTTACCGCAATTTTGCCACCCTTTCTGGTCAGGAAGAAAGCGCACAGACACACAGGGTGCGCATAAGTATCGCAGGCTACGTTTCCGGAACAGTAAGTTTTACGGATTCAAAAAATCCTTCTTACAGCGGAACTTACCACAACTGGATCGGCTGCATAAAAAGCGCCGCAACTCCACAGGGCACAGTAACAGCTCTTGCAAACAGCGCAATTACAGACCTCGCTTCCAGCTCAGACGGAACAGCCCTGCAAAATCAGATAGATTCTCTTGGAAGCGAAAATCACGCACTAAAAGATGTTACGATAAACTCATATTCCGACGGAACCCAGACCGACGTAAGCAAAGAAGGCAGCCTTTACGGCGAATGGGACACCCTGCCTCCTGTAATAACTCCTTTTATAAGGTCTAGCGAGGAATGGCAGAGATGGGCTAAGTCAACTGAAGAAAAATGGGATGAGTTTGAAATAATCGGAACTTCGGACTCTTCTTCGGATTCAACATTAAAATATGTAGAAATTCACTTTCTGGATAACGATAAAACTCAGGCTGCAAAATGGAGCGATTACTGGCGCACAAAAAGCGGCTGGAACGAAGACGGCTCCTTGCCGGAAACGCGCGGAGGAGCAAGACCGTTTACTTCTTCTTCTCTTACAACCGGAGGAATCCGCTTAAGTTCACTTAAAGATGCAAATTCTTCCTTTACGTACACAACAGGCGGAAGCGAAGAAAACTTTGACAGTTCAACAGATATTTCTCAGATTACCTACGGCGGACTTTTTAAGAGCCGTTCAGATCCTTCAACCGTAACCGACGGGCTTTATATCCGCCTGCCATTAGAGGATTTAAGCCTTGCAATCCGCACAACTTTTGAACTTTTCTACAACCCGGAAGACAGCTACATTACAGACCTTGCAGGAAACCTGCTTTCTTCTTCATACAGCGAAAAAACAGGTTTTGTTTCTATTGATATAACCGCTCCTTCTGTTCTGCTTACACTTGCACCGATCGGAGAAAAACAGATATACGCAGTATTTTCTAAGCAGCTTGCGACAGAAATAAAGGTTGGCGACAAAACCACACCAACGTATTTTAAAGACCTCGACGCCTCTGCTTTAACCGAAGTTTTAGCAAACATAGCAGAAACATTCATTATCGTAAAAGAAGGCTCAGACTCAGGCACAACTGCAGAAGAAATTGCAATCCAAAAATGTGAATACGTTTCTTCTTCCGACGACTACACGGCTCTTTTATTCACTTTAGAAGACAGTATTACACTCAGCAATGTAGAAACTCTGTGGCTCAGAAATACAGGTAACAGTGAAGAAGTTCAGGATCTTTCAGGTCTTACCGTAAAAAACACAATAATCCGCGATTCCCTCGGCAATTACATGACCGCAGATTCGGGACACGCAATCAGCGACTTTGCAGTAAATGCCTTAGACGTTTTGTATGCTTATGCAAATGCAAAAGAAGGAGATGACTGGTCAGAAGAAGGGCTTTACGGTCAGGGCATTGCTCCTGCTTCCAGCGACTATGCAGTCCACGATTTTTCTGCAACCCAGGGCAACTACGGCAAACTCTTAGAAGGACGCGACATAACGGTTCAGGTTCAGGTGACCGGCGGAACAGACTCAAGCGGAAGCGCGATTGTTCCGGAAAACCGCACTTTTGTAATGATTCCTTCAAAAAAGGCACAGATCAGTTCTTCGAGCGTAAGCGACAAAATTAATTCACTCATAAATGCAGACTGGAGGCTCTGGCTTCCAAGCGCATTAAAGGCAGTTGCAAGCCAGGCAAACACAAATACCCTGGATTCTCCGTCGGACCCTGTAACTGCAGACGACGATAAAGGCTTTTTGTGGAATTACACGCTTCCTCAAAGCACTTACGATTTTGCAAGTGGAGACGAAATTCAATTTTTATTTAAGCTTGTAGATTCAGACGGAAACGACATAACAATAGACAACGACGCCGATGACTTTGGAGGAGCAACCCAGCCTACGGACAGAGTCCCGCTTTATGCAGTAAAAATGCCGGAAGCAAAAATCAAGGCGGGCGACTTTAGCTTTGTAGACCTGTGGTCATTCGGAATAAAAAGCATAAAACAGCAGCGTGGCGGAGTTACGATTTTAAATAACGTAATCAACGTAAACGTGCGCGAACAGACAGTTGTCGAAGTTACAACCAAAGAAGAAGGCAGCTTAAATGTTTTTGTAATGACCTTAGACGGCAATATCGTAAAACGCCTGAACCACGGGCGCGTAAGTGCAGGCACGCATTATTACCGCTGGAACGGAACAAATAATTCAGGCACCCCGGTTGCAAGAGGCCTGTATTTTGTCCGCGTAGTTGGCCCGGGCATAGACGAAACCCGCAAAGTAATGTGCGTAAAAGAAAAATAGAATTTTGGAGCCAGCCTGCGCGCTGATTGAGCCTGTCGAAATCAAGCACACGCGAACTAAATGGCGCCAGGGAGGGCGCTAAAGACAGAAGACCGCAAGAAATGCTTTTGCATTTCTTGTCGTGATCAAAACAAACTGAGCTAATCCCAGATTGAATAAAACTAAATGGCGCCACGGACGGCGCTAAAGACAATAGACCGCACAAATTGCCTTGCAATTTGTGCAGCGACAGGACGTCGCCATGATTGACCATAATTTTTATATTGTTCATAATCTTTTTTGCATGAGTAGAAATTTACGCAAAAATGTCCGTTTTAATGATTTTGGTCGTGCAGACTGTCCTTCCATCTGCCCGGTTCCTGGGGTTCTTGACGACATCAGTTTAACGGGCTGCAAAATTCATTATGACGCGCCTGTCATGGTTAATCTGGAAAGCGATTACGAAATTCATATAAGACTTTCAAGAGCAAGTGTCGGAGCTTTTGTTTTAATGTGCCATCCGCAGTGGCAGAAACAAAAGGAAGACGGTTCAACGGAAGTCGGTTTTATTTTTCTGCATTCCCCGGATTCAACTGCACTGGAAAACTATATTCAGCAGCTGCAGAGCGAGCAGACTTTTCAGGGCTATGACGATTTTTTACCGCAGGGTGACACATGTCAGTTCGTATAACAAAATTAAGCGGAACGGCTTTTCTTGCTTTTCCGGATTCAAAAAATCTTTTAACTTCTGAATTAAGCGAACGCTTTAATTACGGAAAAATTCTTTCGGCAGCAACAATTTCTAAAGTCTCTTTTTCTGCACAAAACTGTCAGTGGTACGGCGACCTTCTTTACTGTCCTGATTTTGATTTAAATTCACGCCCGGAAACAAAAACAGCGTCTAACGGTGACACTCCTTACTGGAGTTCAACATGCATGACAGAACCTTTTTTATTGAATTTTGATTCAATCGGAGAAGCAGCCCGCGCCTTAAAAGAAATTCAGCGCAACTGGGCACCTTACAACTACCAGCTTTTTCGCCGTGCAGCCTTAATCCAGGAAAAACTTCCTTACATAAATCTTAAAGACCGCAATTTTATAAAAACAGACAGCGAAACCGGCAAAAAAACATTTGCACTGGAAATTCCTCATTCTTCGATGGGGCTTTACACCCTGATTGACGAAAAAACAATTATTGCAAGTGCTTCAACAACGAGTTTTTTACCCTGCGGTCTTTTGAATTTTGTAGAAGATCACGAAAATCCGCCGAGCCGCGCATATTTAAAAATCCAGGAAAGTTTGACCCTTGCCCGCCTTTTTACAGGAGTTGAACTGCCTTCAGAAAATAAAAAATGTTTTGAAGCCGGAGCCTGTCCTGGCGGCTGGACCTGGGTTTTAAGGGAACTTGGAGCAGATGTTTTTGCAGTTGACCGCGCACCGCTTGCACAGAGACTTATGGAAGACAGTCATGTAAAATTCCTTGCTCACGACGCCTTTACTTTAAAACCTGCTGATATCTGCGCGCAGATGGAAACAGACTGCCTCGACTGGGTTTTCAGCGACGTAATCTGCTATCCTGAGCGTTTGTTTGAATGGGTAAATATGTGGCTGGAAAGCGGCTGCACAAAAAACATGATCTGCACAATAAAAATGCAGGGCGCAATCGACTGGCAGCTTGTAAAAAAGTTTAAAGACATTCCTGGCAGCCGCGTTGTTCACCTGCATTACAATAAGCACGAACTGACGTGGATTCACACGGCGTCTTAAACTTGCATTGTGAAAAAGATGCTGTACACGGTGGTTGAGGCTCTCGAAACCACCAGTCAAGACTGTTGTTGCTTGATTACTGCGCTTCGCCTGTGCCTTCGGACGACAGACTCAAGCAGCGCTATGTTTTAGACTTTTAAGACAGCTTCATGAAAAATTCTACATTTTTTCCAGATCGTATGGAGTGTCCTGGTAAACGTAGTAGTTCAGCCAGTTGCTGAAAAACAGGTGAGCCGTGCTGCGCCAGGTGTTTTCAGGCTTTTTATCCGGATCGTTTTGAGGAAAGTAGTTTAGCGGAAGTTCTATTTCTAATCCCTTGTTTTTGTCTCGCCAGTATTCTTTAGAAAGGGTTTCCGTGTCGTATTCAAGATGACCCATCATAAAAATTGAACGGTTGTCGCTGGACTTGCACAGCGTTATTTCGTTTTCGTTGTTTTCTGCAAGAACTTTTAAATCATTCACCTTTAAGATTGAATTTCTTCCAACAGTTGTGTGGCGGCTGGTCGGAACCGGGAAGGTGTCGTCAAAACCGCGCAGCAGGCGTTCATTTTCTGACGTTTTATGATTTTTTATTATGCCGAATGCTTTTTTTTCTAACGGAATCTTTTTTATTCCGTAATTGTGGTAAAGACCTGCCTGAGCTCCCCAGCAGATGTAGAGAGTGCTGAAAACATTCTTTTTTGCGTAGTCCATTATGTCGCAGAGTTCATTCCAGTAGTCAACGTCTTCAAAAGGCATCTGTTCAACCGGAGCACCTGTAATAATTAAGCCGTCGTATCTGTGCTTAAAAAGGTCGCTTGAAGGAATATAGAATTTTTCGAGATGTTCTTCGCTTACATGGGTTGCTTCGTGGTTTTCCATGCGGACAAGAGAAATGTCAATCTGCAGGGGAGTGTTTCCTAAAAGGCGCAGAAGCTGAGTTTCTGTGGTTTCTTTTGTCGGCATTAAGTTTACGATTGCTATTTTTAACGGACGGATGTCCTGCGTTGCAGCGCGGTTTTCTGTCATTACGAAGATATTTTCGTTTTCGAGCACTGTGCGTGCCGGTAAGTCGCTTTGAATTCTAATTGGCATATGGCAACTGTAGCAAATAATTCAAAATTTTACTATCATAGCGGAACGTATTATGAATTCGAGCTCTCAAAGAAAAGCAGCAGTAAAAAAATTAAAGAATTTGTTTTTTACGGCAAAGTCTGAAGTAAAAGATTACCGCAAAAAGTTTGATTCAACCTTCGAAAATCCTCTTTTATCCAATAACGTTGAATTTTTTGAGCGGAATTATGCTTCTGTTGTCTGCGACGTTCTTTCTCCTGAAATTTACAGCACAAACAGGATAATTTTATATGTTCACGGCGGATGTTTTATCGGCGGTTCAAAAAAAGCGTACAGACCTTTTGCTGCTTCCCTTGCTTCTGCTCTTTCGAGCCGTGCTGTAATTCCGGAATTCCGGCTGGCTCCGACACATCCTTTTCCTTCTTCGCTGGAAGATGTGCAGAGCGTTTTTAAGACAATGTACACGGAAGAACTTATTGCAGGTTCACTCGAAAGTTCAGATAAAAAGTCTGTTCCGCAGATCATAATTATGGCAGACGGTTCCGGGGCTTCGATTGCGCTTGCACTTGTTCTGTCTTTGAACGAAAAATTCAGGTCAGCTGTAAAGCAGATTGTGCTTTTTAGTCCGTGGCTTGACGTCAGTGTGGATTCTAAAAAATTCACGATTAAAAAAAACGGAGATGAACTTTTTACGGCAGACGCAATGCGCCGTTGTGCTGAACTTTACACATTCCAGAATAACAGAAATATTCCTCTTGTTTCGCCCCTAAAGGCAGCAAAGGAAATGTTAAAAGGTTTTCCGCCGGTTTATATTCAGAGTGGAGAAAAGGACTTTTTGCTTGAAGATTCAGAACTTTTTGAACGCCTGTTAATGGATTGCGGAGTAAAATGCACGCTGGATGTCTGGCAGAATATGCCGGCAATGTTTGAACTTGCAGATGAGTTTTTTGAAGAAAGTCATCTTGCAATAGAAAAAATCGGAAAGCTTTTTACAGCGCAGAAAACAGGCGAAAAGGAAAGTTCGCTTGAAATTCAGCTTGAACTGGAAAAGAGCGGAAGCTAGCATATAAATGGAGAAAAAAATGGAATTAGTTTGTCCTGCAGGAAATATTGAAAAATTATCTTACGCTTACAATTATGGCGCAGACACCGCATACATCGGATTAAAGAAATTTTCGCTCCGTGTAAAGGCGGACAATTTTTATGAAGACGAATACAACCGCGTAATTGAATTAAAAAAACGCTTCCCTGGAAAAAGACTTTTCTGTGCACTGAACATTGCTTTTCATAACCAGGACATAAAGGCTTTTTTAGACAACCTTGAATATTTTAAGCAGTATCCGATCGACGCTTTTATTGTTCAGGATCTTGGAATGCTCGACATCTTGCAGAAGAATTTCCCGAATGCTCATCTTCATCTTTCTACCCAGGCCAGCTGCATGAACAAAGAAGCCGTAAAAATGTATCACAGGCTCGGATTTAAACGCGTTGTTCTTGGCCGCGAAACCAGCCTTAACGAAATCCGCGAAATAAAAGATGCAAATCCTGATGTTGAACTTGAATGTTTTGCCCACGGAGCAATGTGCATTGCCTATTCAGGACGCTGTCTTATGAGCGCTTATCTTACGGGGCGCAGTGCACAGTCTGGATTCTGTTCACAGTCATGCCGCTGGGATTTTGACGTCGGCCTAAAAAATCCTTCTTTTACAGAAGAGCAGGCAAAAACTCTGGCAGAAAGCGGTTCTCTTCTGCTGCAGGAACATAAGCGTCCCGGAGAATTTTTCCCGGTTTTTGAAGGCGAAAATTTTACTGCAGTCCTTTCTTCTAAAGACCTCTGTATGATTGATCATCTTGCAGACATGAAAAAAGCCGGAGTTGATGCAATTAAGGTTGAAGGAAGAATGAAGTCAATCTACTACGTTGCAATGGTTGCCCGTGCCTACCGCAAGGCTTTAGACGCTCTCGAAGGCAGGATTACGGCAGAAGAAGCAGCTCCTTTTATTGCAAGCCTGCAGGAAGTTCCACACCGCGAAAGCACAACCGGTTTTTATTACAGCCGTGCACACGCAGACGAAACTACGATTGGTGCGAGTGACAGTCCTTACGATATGGCAGGAACAGTAGAAAAAGAAATTACCGGAAGCGAACTTGAAAAAGTTTTTGAAAACGGCATGGCAATGGAAAATGCCCGCAAAGAAGAACTGGAAAAAATGGATCCTAGAATGAGGGCAGCCGTAGAAAAAGACCTGGCAGAACATCCTGAAAAAGAAGTTCACGCATTAAAGAAGATTGAAGGCTTCAGGCTTTATCATTATGAGTCATTAAACAAAACAGACAAAGGCACAGAACTTGAACTTGTAAGCCCAGACGTTCTTTCTAAAAAAATTGCAGGCAGCGGCTACATTTTTGTTAATCCAAAGAACGGAACTGTAATAGACTGGGTAAATCCAGACCACGACTGCGCAATTTATACAAACCTTGACATTGCAGAAGGTACGCTGGTGCGTACAAAAAATCCTGATTACGTAGAAGGACAGATTCACTACACCGGAAGATAAAAGAATCGAATGTCGAGTTTCAACAAATACGACTATTTAGCATTTTTTAATAGTTCGAATGTCGAGTTTCAATAAAAGCATATCAAATAGCCTCTCGTCGAGAAC
>CAVEBK010000010.1:36365-50929 GCA_963613915.1 uncultured Collinsella sp. | reverse complement strand
GTTCTCGACGAGAGGCTATTTGATATGCTTTTATTGAAACTCGACATTCGAACTAATATAAGGTATTAAAAGTTTTACAAACCACGGGAGTTTTCTCGTGGTTTTTTTTATTGGTCGTGTACAAAAAAAACGGACAAGGGATTGTAAAGGCGCCGTAAGGCGTTGGGCTGATATTTTTTTTACTAAAATAAATATTTATTTGTCGGTGCATTGTGCCACGGATGGCACAAAAAGAGAGTTGACCGCAAGAAATGCGTAGCATTTGTTGCCTGACAGGACGTCAGCCCAATGAAGCGCGTTAGTCGCGGAACCTTGAAAAGCCCGGTTTTTGCGTTTTAACGCAAAAATGGCCCTGAAAAAAAATAAAAAACGAGGAGAAAGATTTTGAACACATTTGAAGAACTTCCTGGAACAACAATCCGCAGTCAAAAAAATCTTTCTTCTGGTAACAGACGTCGTGTTCTGGGAATTGATCCAGGACTGGCAAATACTGGCTTTGGCGTTGTTGATTACTTTAATGGACGCTACAGAATGGTAAGTTACGGCTGCATAACTACAAAAAGCACGGAAAGTCTTTCTGAGAGGCTTTTAAAGATTGCTTCGAATCTGCAGGCTGTAATTGATGAGTTTAAGCCGGATGAAGCTAGCATGGAAGAACTTTTTTTTGTAAAGAACATTACTTCAGGAATTTCTGTAGCTGAGGCAAAGGGAGTGTGTACGCTGATTCTTGCGCAGAACTGCATTCCTCTCAGTGAATATAAACCAAATCAGATTAAGCAGGCTGTAACGGGAACTACAAAATCTGATAAGACAATTGTTGAACGCTATGTAAAGATTCTTTTAGGCCTGGAAACTGAACCAAAACCAGACCATGCAGCAGATGCCCTGGCCGGAGCAATAACCCATCTTCATTACAATTTGAAAATCTGCTAAAATAAAAATATGTTCAATTCGATTACCGGAACTATTACCGGAAAATTTCCCAGACAGCTTTTTTTAGAAAATAACGGAATAGAATGGGATTTAGTTGTCCCTGATTCAAACCTTGAACTTTTGCCTGCAGTCGGCGAAAAAACAAAGGTTTATACGTGGATTCAGCATACAGAAAACGCAATGGCTCTTTTTGGTTTTGCCAGTGCAGAAGAACGTTCACTTTTTTTTGATTTATTAAAGGTTGATGGAGTTGGTCCAAAAGGCGCTGTAAAGATTATGAGTTCTGCTACTTCTGGTGAATTGAAGCAGACTTTAGAAAGCGGAGATGTTGCACTCCTTGAAAAAATTCCTGGAATTGGCAAAAAAACTGCCGGAAAAATGATGCTTGCCCTGAAAGGTAAGCTTACGCTGCAGCAGGACAGCCAGACAATTACGATAACTAAGCAGACTGCTTTTGCGGATGTCGTTAATTCGCTTGTGAGCATGGGATACGATCGAAGGCAGGTTGAACAGAAAATTGCAGAAATTTATGCAAAAGAAGAGGTGCTTTTAAGCGGAAAATCTCAGAAAGAAAAAGAAGACATTGTTTTTAGAAAAGCAATCGTGGAGCTTGCATAAATGGAAAGGCAGTTTCAAAACGACGAGGATTTTTCTGCGATTGTCCGTGCAGATTTAAAAGATGATGAAAATCAGGAAAACAGCTTAAGGCCACAGCTTTTGTCTGATTTTTTAGGGCAGGAATCCGTTAAAAAAAATCTTTACACCTTTATTCAGGCGGCAAAACAGAGGCAGGAACCTCTTGATCACCTGCTTTTGATCGGACCTCCCGGACTTGGAAAAACGACACTTGCGCAGATTACAGCCCACGAACTTGGGGTTGATTTTAAGGTTACAAGTGCTCCGGCTCTCGATAAACCAAAGGATTTAGCAGGAATTCTTTCGACGATTACTCCAAGAACTGTTTTTTTTATTGATGAAATTCACCGGTTAAAGCCTGCAATTGAAGAAATGCTTTATATTGCAATGGAAGATTACGAGTTAGACTGGATAATCGGGCAGGGGGCAGCGGCAAGAACTGTCCGTATTCCGATTCCTCCGTTTACTCTTGTCGGGGCAACGACAAAGGCGGGCTCTGTTTCGAGCCCTTTAAGAAGCCGTTTTGGTTTTATTCCTCGTTTTGAATTTTATACTCAGGAAGAACTTGCATGCATTATTCACCGCAGTGCAGGAATTTTAGAAATAAAAATAGAAGCTGATGCTGCAATGCTGCTTGCAAAATGCTGCCGTGGAACTCCGCGTGTTGCAAACCGGGTTTTAAGGAGAATGCGGGACTTTGCCCAGGTTGAAGGCAAATCTGTAATAAACATAAATATTGTGCAAAAAGGTCTTGAGCGACTTGAAATTGATTCAATGGGATTAGAAAAATACGACAGGGAAATTCTTTTTTCAATCATAAAGAATTTCGGAGGGGGACCGGTTGGAGCCGAAACCCTTGCCATAAGCATTGGAGAAGCTCAGGACACTCTTGAAGATTATTATGAGCCGTATCTTATTCAGTGCGGATTTATACAGAGAACTCCACGAGGAAGAATTGTTACGGCTAAAGCTTACGAGCACCTGGGGCTTGAAGTAAAGGATAATTCGAGCGGGCAGGGAACCTTGTTTTAGAATTGTTTAATGCAAAGGCAAACATTGGAGCGCGTAAGGGATTGAAGCAACGCGCGGAGCGCGATGTTTGCGCACGCAAACATTGAAGCGCGTAGAGCGCGGAATTGCGGAAAGTCCGGCCCGGCCGTATGGCAGGGATACGCCCAAAAGAAAAATAAAAAAAAGGACAAAAATATATGAAACTTACTGATTTTAATTTTGAATTGCCGCCAGAGCTGATTGCTCAAAAACCGTCTGGAGTCCGCGGACAGGACAGACTCATGCTTTTGAACAGACTTACTGGAGAAGTTACTCATTTAAAGATGGATGATCTACCTGATTTAATAAGTCCGGATACTTTAATGGTTTTTAATAATTCGAAGGTTCGCCGAAGCCGCTGTTATGGCATAAAGATGAGCGAAAAAGAAGGCCAGGGTGGTCGAGAACAGGAATTTATGTTTTTAAATCAGATGACTCCCGATTTAAAAATCTGGCACACAATGGTAAAAGGTGCAAAAAAAGTAAAACCTGGCAACCGCTTTACTTTTAAAGACGGAACTGCCGGCGAAATTATAGAAAACGAAGGGGATGAAGGAAGTGAATTCAGAACTGTAAAGTTTGAAGTTCCTCTCGATGACAGGTGGTTTGAAGTAAACGGTCATATTCCGCTTCCGCCATATATCCGCCGCGAAGATGATGACACTGATTCTGAGCGTTACCAGACGATTTATGCCCGCGAAACAGGAAGTTCAGCCTGTCCGACTGCGGGCCTGCATTTTACAGAAGAAATGTTTAAGCGTCTTGATGCAAAAAAAATTGAAAGATGTTTTGTTACCCTGCATGTCGGTCTGGGAACGTTCCTGCCTGTTCGTGCAGAAAATATTGAAGACCACAAAATGCATGAAGAAGTTTATACGATTCCTTTTGATGTTGCAGAGAAAATCAATAAGGCAAAAAAAGAAGGAAGACCGATCCTTGCTGTCGGAACAACTTCTGTCCGCACCCTTGAATCTGCAAGTGACGAAAACGGCTTTGTAAAGGCAGGATCTTCTGCAACAAGCATCTTTATGTATCCCGGCTATAAGTTTAAATGCGTAAACCAGATGTTTACAAACTTTCATACGCCGGAAAGTACTTTAATCATGCTCGTAAGTGCATTTGCCGGCCGCGAACACATTTTAAGTGCTTACCAGAAAGCCGTAGAAGAAAAATACCGTTTCTTTTCTTACGGCGACTGCATGCTGATAAAATAAAGCTCAGGTAAGCTGTTCGAGGGAGTATTTTAGCAGGTTTAAGAACTGTGCCTTTAGAATCGGCGGAGGAGCAGAATCTTTACATTCATGGTCGTAGAGTTTTTCGGCTGTTTCGATAAAGTCGGTGATTCCGCTTGAGTTCAGCGGGAGAGATGCTCCAAGAAGTTTGTTTTCGAGTTCAATGCTTCTAAGACAGAAAGGACCTGCAAAACTTATTTTTAGGTTTGCAATCTGTCCTTTTACGCTGTTTGCAAGAAAGACAAAGGCTGCTGAGTTTTGAGTTATAAGATGAGAAGGACCGAGCCTTTTAAAAATTGCAACTTCCCAGTCGTCGGTTGGAATCGTAATCTTTGTCAGGACAAAGCCTTTTGGAATTCCTTTGAATTTAGACATTGGAATATAGGCTGTTTCAAATTCGCTTTTTAATTCAAGTTTTGCGTCTAAGGCTACAAGTGGGGCAAAGAGTGTGTGGTGGTAGTCTGCAGCACAGATATTTCCTGCTAAGGTTGCAATGTTTCTTATGTTTGTGTTTGCAATTGATTTTACAGCTTCGTAGAACACAAGCGGAAGTTTTGAAGGGTCAATTTCGAGAATCTGCGATAATGTGATTTCCGGCCCGAATTCAAAAAAAAGTTCATGCTTTATTGAATAGTTTAATTCGCGCACGTTGCGCACGCAAAGAGAAAGTTCCGGCATTTTTTTTGACTGTGTGCATCCGCTTATAAGCTGAATGTCTTTTACTGCCTTCTGCTGATAGAAAATTTCGTTTAATGTTTTTGCGTAATAAAGCTGTTTAGAGTTTGACATTCTTTTTTCTCCCTTCCCTTTCGTGGAAAATTGCAGTTGCATACAGAATTGCATTTATTAAGGCTCCCTGTTCTGTGCACGGGCACTTGTCTTCTGCCGTAAATGCAAAAATCTGTTCTTTGCTTGGCCTGTAATTGTCTTTTAAAAGTCTGTAAATGCCAAAATATTTAAATGAATTGCAGTAGCCGCAGGGAACAATTCCTGCTTTTTTAAATCCGGATTCAATGTCTTTGTATTCTTTTGATTTTGAAAAATGTTCCAGAGTTTTGATTGAACAGTCTTTTACGATTCCAACCGGAATCAGACAGCTTGAAACCGGTTTGTCGTCGAGAAGAACCGTACAGAATCCGCATTTTCCTTCTTCGCAGCCTCTTTTTGCAGAAATAAGATTGCGCTTTCTTAAAACGTAGAGAAGTTTTTCGTCTGGTTTTTCGTCAAGAATGATTTTTTCTTCGTTTATTGTTACAGGAATTTTCATTTCTGCTCCTTTTACTGTCAGTTTTAAGCTTTTTCTTCTTCGCCTGTTTGTGTCTGTGAATGGTTTTCGTTCCAGAGCTTCTGCAATTCGCTTGTAAATTTATAGACAGTGTCTGTCTGAACCGGCATATTAGTTATTGTTTTTCCGACTGCCTGAGAAAGTGCTGAAGAATAGGCTGCAGGAAGAAGTGAAGACGCAATGTCGCCAAGTTGCTTTGCTTCGTCGTTAGATTGAATAAACTGAATTGAAATTTCCGGGCTTTCAATTTCGTCATCTTCGATCAGTTCCCGCAATTCTTCCTGGATTGAATTTTTTAAGGCTGTTTCTGCTGCATGAGGATTTAAGATTTTTCCTGCATCAACAATAAACCAGATTCCGCGGAGCTGTGGCGTATACGTCGTCATATCAAGTTCAAGTTCAACTATCATTGCTGCAAAACTTGTCGTTACAAACGGATAACCGCTGAAAGTCTGAATGTTCCAGTTCCTTTTTGGATTTACTGAAAATGTCTTTTTTATTGTGACTGGAAAAGGTGAATCTGACAGCAGTTTTCTGTTTAAGGCTTCTGCTGCTTTTTTTATAAGCAAAGTGTTAATCGAAATAGAAGCTCCCGTTGTCTGCGGATTTTCCGGTTCTGTTTCTATGTTGTAGTTTGTGTCTAAACTTATGTCGCTTTCGGGAATTTTTGTAATTGAAGAAGCGATTTTTTTCCAGATTTCCCAGACTTCTTTAGAAGAAGGCAAACCTCTGATGTAAAGTTTTTTGTCCTGGGTACAGGTTAATTCAATATTTAAATTCCGCTTTACAAAATTTGAACCAAGATAGCCTGTTCCTTCGTAAGCGCAGGCAATGGCAATTCCCCGCATTGGAGGCGCATAAGGAGAAGCGTTGTCCTGTGCAAAACGGTAAAGGTCTTCCATTTTGTAAACTGCATTTTTTCTAAGGAAGGTGCTTTTTTGTGCCAGAGCCTCGAGTGCTTCTTTTGCTTTTGGAAGTTCAAGTACAATCTGGGAACCTGAGTTTTTACCTGCCGTTTTTAAGTTCATTAACCTTAATTCAAGAGGATCAATTCCACATTCCCTTGAAATTTTATTCATCTGGTTTTCGATTGCGTAAAATGCTTTTGCAGAAATTATCGAAAAATCAATTGAAGAAGGAATCGAATGACTTTTATAAATGTTTGAAGAAATCTTTATGTTCGGGCAGTTGTAAACTCCTGTGCTTGCAATTGCCAGCCGATCTGCAATTTCCTGTGCAAACGGATTGTAAGCGCCTGAATTAACATGGATTAGAATGTCCATGGCTTTTATTTTTCCACTTTCGTCTACCGTTGTTTTATGGCGGATTTTTACTGAAGAAGTGTTTTCTGCATACTGCTGCTGTTCGCTTCTTGTAAATTCAAGTTTTACTGCCTTTTTTAGCTTTAAGCATGCAACAGCACACTGACAGCAGATAAGGCTGTTTAGCCAAAGAACGTTTGTGTTTTTAGAAAGAAGTTTTGTTCTTGTAATTATTATATTTTCTTCTTCAAAACCAGTTACGTCCGAAAGTGTTTTTCTTAAGCAGGCAATCCATAAATTAGGGGCAAAAACATAGAGCTTCTGGCCTTTTACATAGCAGAGAGCCCCGTTTGTTTCAGTGTAATTCTGAACGTTTATGTCAGATTCCCATTCTTCTTCAATTATTTTTTCGGTTTCAGAAACTTCTGTTTCTTCGCCATATTGAACTTCGCGGCTTGCAAGAATGTTTGATTCTTCCTGTTTTTCTTCGTAATAAAAATGTTCGTCAATTTTGACCGACAGATTTTTGCTTAATTGCCTTACGAGTTTTCTGTCTGGACCTGCAATAATTCCAAGTGCCTGCCCTGAATAGTCAATGTCTTTTTCGCAGAATACAGGAATTGTGGTGTTGAGTATTTTTATATTTTTTTTGAACGGAAGATCGTCCCAGCCAAAAAAAGAGTAGCCTTCCGGCAGTTCTTCAGTCGAAATATTCAGGATTCTTCCCTTTGAAACAGGGCTTCTGACAATTGAAGCGTAAAGCATGTCATCTTCGTAAAGGTCAGAATAAAAACTGTCCGAAAAAAGGAGGCTGTTTTTTGGTTGAATTTTTCGTTTAGCACACATGATATTTGGTTCCTGCCTGCTTTACAGTTTGAATTACTTTATCAATCATTTCCTGTGTCATATCCGGCCACAAAGGAAGCGTAATTGTGTTCTGATAGTGTTTTTCTGCATTTGGAAAATTTTCTGCCTTAAAATCAGGATATTTCTGCTGCCAGTAAGTAAAATGAAAAAGCGCAATAAAATGCATTGAAATTCCCAGTCCATTGTCCTGCAGTTCCCGGGCGAATGTATTGCGGTCGCATTTTAGTTTTTGTGGAACAATTTGAATTAAATAAAGATGCCAGGCATTTCCTTCTGAGTCTGGAGGAAGCGTTAAAAAGTCGCAGCCTGAAAAAGCTTCGTTGTATTGTTTTACAATTGCCTTTCTTTTTCTGTCAAAACTTTCTGCTTTTTTTAGCTGAACTCTTCCGATTGCACTTAAAATATCCGGAAGGTTTGATTTAAAACCCGGAGCAATAATGTCGTATTCCCAGCTTGCCTTTGGGCTTGTGTAACGATCCCAGGCGTCGCGGTTCATTCCGTGCAATCTCATCTGGCTAATTCTTTTTGCAAGAGAATCGTCACTGGTTGTTATCATTCCGCCTTCGCCAGTTGTCATTGTTTTTGTTGCATAAAATGAAAAAACACCGGCATCGCCTAAAGTTCCTGCGTAGCCGTTTTTTGTTCTGCTTGGAAAAGAATGGGCACAGTCTTCTATTACGTAGATTTTATTTTTTTGAGTTGAATATTTTTTTGCAAGAGAACAGATTTTTTCCATGTCGCAAAGATTTCCTGCAATGTGAACAGGAATAATTGCACTTACGGTTTCTATTTTGCCTTCTTTTTTCAGTTTTTCGAGCAGGGCTTTTATTGAATCACAGGAAATTGAATATGAATTTTCTTCTATGTCTGCAAAATAAACGTCAGCGTTTAAGTGAATGGCACTTGCCGCCGTAGAAACAAAGGTGTACGGAGTTGTAATTACGCATCTTCCGCTTTTTACTCCGCAGGCTTCCATTGCAAGAATCATTCCGCTTGTATTTGAATTAACTGCCAGAGCGTGGCGGGAGCCCGTAAACTCTGCAAATTCCTGCTCAAAATCGTGGGTGATTTTTCCTGTTGTAAGCCAGCCGCTGTCAATGCATTCACAGACTGCATCTTTTTCTTCCTGACTGAACGACGGCTTAAAAAATGGAACTTTTAACTCTGTCATAAATGCACCTTCTGCCTTTTTTTACAAATCACGGCTTTTTGAATTGTTTCTGGAATTTTTATAGAACTCGTCCAGACTTTTTATTTTTTTTCTTAACAGTTCAACTAAAAGTTCTCTGTTGCGGAATAAATCTTTCTTTTGCGGATTAAAAAAACAGACAGGACTTAAATCTTCTAACAGTTCGTCCAGTTCTTCGTCGCCAAATTCCATGTTTTTTAATTCAAGAAGTTTTTCGTATTTTGTCTTTTTGGGATTTTCTTCTTCCAGCCACAAAGGCTCAAAATTGCGTTCTCCTTCGCGTGGACCGATTATTTTAATTTCGATGTCCTTTCCTGGTTCTAAGCCTGAAAAACGGATTATCTGTTCTGCAAGATCGTAAATCTTTAAAGGCTCTCCCATGTCAAGAAGATAGGATTTGCCGTTGTCGCCAATTCCGCCTGTTTCGAGAACTAAAGAGCAGCTTTCCGGAATCGTCATAAAGTAGCGTTCCATCTGTCTGTCTGTTACCGTTACAGGTCCGCCTGCTTTTATCTGTTCCTGGAATAGCGGAAGAATTGAACCTCTGGAACCGAGAACGTTTCCAAAACGCACAAACATGAATTTCTGATTTTTTTTCGCTTTTTTTGAATACTGCAGAATCATTTTTTCGCACAGCATCTTGCTTGCACCGTAAACGCTGACTGGATTTACAGCCTTATCTGTCGAAATTAAAACAAAGCGCTGAACGTCATTGTTTAACGAAGCTTCTAAAAGATTTTTTGTGCCGAACACATTGTTTTCGATTGCTGCAACAGGATTTTCTTCCATCATTGGAACATGTTTGTAGGCTGCACAATGAAAAATTACGTCTGCGTGCGTGTTTTTTATGATGTAGTCAACGTAGTTTCTGTCTTTCATGTCACCGATAATCGGAACTACAGTTGCTTTTTCTCCAACGCCTTCCTGCTGTAAAACGTGGAGTTCCCTGTAAATCTGCACGATTGAATTTTCACCGTGTCCAAAAAGATAAAGCCGTTCAGCTCCTCCGGATAAAAGCTGCCTTGCAAGTTCTGAACCAATTGAACCACCAGCTCCGGTAATTAAAACGCGCTTTCCCCTGAGATATTTTAAACTCTGATGCAGTGGAATTGTTACCGGGGTTCGGCCTAAGATATCGAGAGGGTCAATTTCTCTTGTCTGAACAAAATGAGCCTTGCCGTCAACAATCTGGCTTACGCTCGGAAGAATGCGGATGTGGGCAAAACCGCTTTTTTTTAATTCTTCGTAAATTTCCCTGATTTTTTCTGTCGGTGCGCTTGGAATTGCAATAATTGCTTCGTCTAAAGGTCCGCATTTTACAAGGCTTGCAACTTCGGCGATTGTTCCTAAAACAGGAATTCCTTCGATTGAGTTTCCTATAAGTTTTTTGTCATCATCAAGAAAGGCTGCAACACTGCCAAAGATTTTTTTGCGCATTAAATCCTGCGCAATCATTTGTCCTGCAAATCCGGCTCCAATAATGTAAATTTTTGAATTAACTTTCTGCAGCATATCCCGTCCCAAAACAGAAAGATTTTAACATTATCAGAAAGTATTTACAATCTTATGGAAAATAATGAGCGCCCGTAGTGTTTGTTTAACCTTTCGATGCGAGGCTGTTTGAAGTGTTTTTATTGAATTCCTGTATCCGGCCTTTTTAAGATTTTTTTTGTAATTTTTCCAAGGTTGAATGAACATTTTATTCCGTAGTCAAAACCTTTTATGTAAGCGTCATCTGCAAATGCTGGAATTGAATCATTGTTTATTATAAAACGCCAGGCACAGAATAAATAAACGCAGGCCCAGTCGCCAAAATGCTGTTTCCAGCCGGCTGTCGGAAAGATAGAAATTGCTGTCCGTTTTTCGTCTTCTTCTGCAATTGCTTCTCCTGTAAACATTAAAAAACTTGTTGCAATTCCGCCGCCTAAATAAAGTTTTTCGAGCCTTTGTTTTGCAAAAGGGTAGCAGTAAGCTGCAAAAGAAAGACCGATTGCGTCCAGCCAGAGTTTTTCGCCGTTTTGATCTTTTTCTAGATATTCTGCAAAATCAAAACTCCCCTTTAAAGAAAACTTTGTAAAAAACTGTTTTTCGTATGAAAGTCCAAGGCCAGGAATAAGAACAAAGGCTGAATGATTATCAGGCCTTGTAAAATCATTTTCCCAATAACTTAAAAGAGCTTTCATCATAAAAGACCAGTCGAGGGAAAAAATTCCTTCGCCGGTAAAACTTATTTTATTTTCTGAAAAGTCTGCTTCCTGATTGTCTTCTGAAGAAAGTTGAGATTCTCCAGAGCAAAAGGAAATGCTTAAAATTAAACAGAAAAAAAACAATATTCTTTTTTTGATAAAATTCATTTATGCGCCCTGGTAACAATATTGCAAAGTTTAGCAAAAAATGTTAAAGTCTTCAAATCGTCTGGCTTCCCTCCAGACGATACATAACTTTGAAAATCAAGTAACTCTATCTGCGCGGCTTGTGGATACAAAAAACTTGATGAAAATTTTTAGGAGCATTTAAAATGGCTACAAAAAAAGGTCCTCGTTTTAAGGAATGTAGAAGACTTGGTGTAAACGTATGTGGACACCCAAAGGCTATGGAAAGAGCAGGGGCACCGGCTTTTAAGAAAACAAAGAAAACTTCTGACTACGGTCTTCATTTGATCGAAAAACAGAAGGTAAAGGCTTACTATGGCATTCTTGAACGCCAGCTTCGCCGTTACTTTGAACTGGCAACAAAATCAGAAGAAATGACTGGTGTTGCATTGCTTATTAGTCTTGAAACTCGTCTCGATAACCTTGTTTATCGTCTCGGATTTGCAAGTTCTATCCGCATGGCTCGTCAGATGGTTTCTCACCGCCACATCGAAGTTGATGGTGTAAAAATCAACATTCCATCATACGCTGTAAAAGTTGGACAGGTTATTTCTCTGGTTGAAAAATCACAGAAAAGCGAACAGTTCAAAAAATCATGGCTTTCAGATTCAAAAGCAAAATTTGACTATCTCGAACGCGATGAAGAAAAGTTCTCTGGAAAACTTACACGTCTTCCACTCCGTGCAGAAATTCCTGTACAGATCAATGAACAGATGGTAGTTGAATACTACTCAAAATAGGCTGAAAAAAAGCTTAGTTTTAAGACCGCCGGTTTTCCGGTGGTTTTTTTTTGCCCGCGTTAGTTATAGCACGACCTGCCGGAGGCAGGGAACGCCCGAATTTAAAAATAAAATCTAAACATTGAATTTTTAACTTCCGATATTCTAAGAGTGATGAAAAGAATAGGTATTTTTGTTTTTTCTTTTTTTGTTTTTCTTGCATCAGTTTCGGCAAAGGGAATTAACTTTGAAATTGTGCAGAATAATGGAACTAAAGAAGAAGTTTTTGCAATTTCTAATATTTTTGAACAGGCTCTCTCTGATTTTTTCTTTGAATCAGGGCACATTGTTTCTAATTCACCTGTTTTTATTCTTACCGATGAGGAAGCTTCCAGTGCTGATTTAAAAAAGGTTTTAGTTGATACAATGCTTGGCAGTATGGATGTGCTTGTGAGATTGCAGGTAAATTATGTTGAAAATAATGCGAATAATGCTGACGCTGTTTTGCTTGAATCAGTTAAAGATGTAAGCTGGAAAAACTATAATCCAAAAACCGGGAAAATAATTTCCGGCGGAAGTGAAAGCGTTGGAAAAATTGACAGTACAAATAATAACGAATCTGGAGTTTACAATTTTGCAAGCTTTGTTGCTTCCAAGATAAGTTCAACTTTGAAAAGCTCAAAATAAAGGGGACAAGTTATGAAAAAAATAATTTCATTAGTTTTATCAATATTTGCAGCAGGTTTTGTTTTTGCGAGCGCACGGCCTTCTCTTGATGGTCGTGCTGTTGTCTGCGATGAAGATGAAATGCCTAAGGGACTGTTTGCAAAAACTATTGGTTACCTGCCGGGAGACAGCGTAACCGTTACAAATCCTGCAAATGGAACTACTGTTGATGTCCTTGTCCTCGGTTCAATTGATTCAAGCGAAGGAATTGCAATCCTCCTTTCTCCAGAAGCAGCAGAGCGTCTTGAAATAAAAAAGAATTCCAACGTTCAGGTAAAAATTACAAAACGTACAGGAAGCTTAGACGAAAATGTTTCCGGGACTGCAGTTCTTGCAGATGAAGGAAGCAGTTTTGATTATGACGATTCAGAAGAATTAGAAGAGTATACTCAGGAATATTCAGAGCCTTCTCAGACTGATGAACAGAATTTACAGAGTTCAGAAAATCCTGAAGCAGCACAAAACGACAGCGGAACAGTACCTGCAGAAACTGAAATTAAAGCAAATGAAGAAACTGCAGAACCGGCTGAAGAGGAAGAAAGTGTTGAAGAAAATTCTTTTGAAGCAGAACCTTTAAGTGCAGATGCAGCTGACGAAGAACAGAACGAAGCTGTTGAAGATGGGGAATCTGTAGAAGTTGAGCCGGCAGAAGAAAGTGAAGAAAACGCAGATGAGTCACAAGCAGATGATTCACAAATCGTAGAAAATGAAGAAATTCCTGAGCCAGCAGAAAGTTCAGAAAAAATTGAAGAAGAGCCTCTGTCAGAAGCTGCAGAAAATGCAGAACTGGCTGAATCTCCAGAAGATGAACTTATAAAAGAAACTCCTCCTGCTGCAGAAACAGAAAATTCAGAAAAAATTGAAGAAACGCTGCCTCCTGATGCAAAAGAAAACGAAGACGAACATTTTGAAGCAGAAGAACTTTCTGACAATGCTGAAGCGGAAGCTGAAGGTGAAAAATTAACAGACACAGAACCGGAAAATGCTATAGTTGAAGATGTTCCTGCAGAAACTGTTGAAACGGCAGAACCTGAAAAAACAGAAACTGAAATTCCAGAAAACTCTGCAGTGCCGGAAGAAGCAGAAGAAACTGAAGAAAAGGTTGAAGAATCTGCTCCAGAAACACTCAGCGAAGGCGAATCAAAAGTAGAAAACGAAGAAGTTCCGCTTCCTGAATTTGGCGAAGAAAAAGCTGTAGTTTCTGACAGCGAAGAAGAATATGCGCCGATTGTCCTTGTTCCTTCAGAACTAAATCCTCCGGAAGAAGAAAAGAATGAAGTTGAAGAAAATACTGAAAAAACAGAACTTTCTGCCAGCGAAGAAAATGCAGAAACTTTAGCAGAAGCCGAGTCTGCTCCTGTTGCAGAAGAAAACGCAGTTGAAGAAAAAACTGCAAGGCTTGAAAACTTCGTAAAAACTGAAAAAGAGCTTGAAAAAGGAAAATATTATCTTCAGATTGCAACATTAAGCAAAAAAGACAATGTACAGAGCATTGCCGATAAGTATGCTGCAAAATATCCGCTTGTCATAATTGAACTTGGCTCAGGTTCATACCGCGTTATGATAGGTCCACTCACCGCAGACGAGTATGGAATGATAAAAGAAAGATTTGTTTCCTACGGATTTAAAGACGCATTCTTAAGAAAGATTAAGTAGAAAACTTAATTTTGAGTTTTTAATAAAAAAGCACCTGATTGGAAATTAAGTTTTCTAAAAACAGATGCTTTTTTTTTGCTTTTTTGATAACATACTGTTATGAAAAAAAGTAATGGAATTTTAATTCGCAAAGTTCCTGAAAAACAAACATTTTACAGCAGACAATGCAGAATACTGAGCATTTGTTTTGCTGTTCTTTTTCTTTTTATTTTGGGTTCATTTATATTTGGAAAAATAAAAAGTTCTAAAACCTATTCAATTGATTCAAATATCTGGTTAAAGAATTTACCGAATGTTTCTCTTGAATTGAATTCTTCTAAAAAATGGAAGGTTGAAGGAAAGCAGGGCTGCAGTGCGCTGTATGAATGTGTTATAAAAAATAATTCACATTTTCCTGTAAAAAACTGGAGCGTTCTTTTAATTCTGCCGGAAGAATCTTTTATTTCTGGTGAACCATGGAACGGAACGTTCTGCATGTTCAACGAAAAGCTTTTTGTTTCTCCAGGTGAATACAATCTTAAACTTATGCCAAGGTCTCCAAATTCTTTTGGCTTTATATTGAATTCAACTGAAGTTGTAAAAAATGTAAAGTACAAAATTGAATTTCAGATGGATTATAATCCTTTTTATATTGGCC
>CAVEBK010000010.1:0-36355 GCA_963613915.1 uncultured Collinsella sp. | reverse complement strand
ATATTGGCCCATTTAAGGTTCTTGTAATTTTTACTGTTTTTGTTTTTATAGCGGCGATTTCCGTAAAACTTTACCTGCTGAGAGTTGAACACTTTGGAATAATTCAAAAGCAGAGTTTTGAAACCATTGCAAATATAATCGATTCATTTGACGAAAATACCTGCCAGCATTCTAAAAATGTTGGTTTTTATGCCAGGGAAATTGCAAAAAGATTGAATTTTAATAAAAATGACATTCAGAATATTTTTTACTGCGGACTTGTTCACGATATTGGAAAAATTTCCGTAATGAAAGAACTTTTACTGAAAGCCTCTGGTTTTACAGAAGAAGAAATGGAAAAAATGAAAAAACATACTACGGCCGGGGCAAAGGCCTTGGAAACTTTTACTTCAATTCCGCAGTTAAAGGAAGCAGCTCTTTATCATCATGAACGTTTTGACGGAAAAGGTTATCCTTACGGGCTGAAAGGTGAAGAAATTCCTCTTTTTGCAAGGGTAATCAGCGTTGCTGACAGTTTTGACGTTATGGCTTCAAAAAGACCATATAAAGATGTTATTTCTTTAGACGAAATAAAAAAAGAACTGTTAAAATGCAGCGGAACTCAGTTTGACCCGAAAATTGTTCCTGTGATGATTGAGATGATAGAAGAAAAGGTTGCTCCTGTAGTAACTGAAAAGCTGACGTAAATTCGGTTCTTGTAAAAATAGAATTGACGCTTCCACAGAAATTTACTATATTTATATTGAGTATTTTGATTAAAAACTGGGGGTGCACCGGTTTCGACGGCTGTGAATAATGCATTTGTTGCATGTGGGAGTGAAGGTTCCCTGAACTGACAAAAAAATAACTGCAATTTTCGAAAGAAAAGAAGAAGAAGTTGTTGAAGCTTCTTCTGCAGAAGCTCTCGCTGCTTAGTTTGGCAGAGCCGGAACTCTTGGGGTGCTGTTCCTAACTTTAAGATGTTCTGTTACGAACAGGGACTTGCTGCAGATTATATCAGCCTGATTTGCAGGACTTTTTAGACTGAATACGGAAGAGTCGCTTGTTATGCTGCTAAGTTCTTCCCGACAATTTACCTCGCATAACTAAACATGTAGATACATCTGGATTACACTTTCGGACGGGGGTTCAATTCCCCCCACCTCCATTTAAAGCCTGCCTTTTAGTTTGAGGCGGGCTTTTTTTTGCAAATTCGCCTTTAATTGTGTATTTTTCAAAAAAATGGCATCATAAAGCAGTAAAAATGCATAATAAAAAATGCATTGTGGAGGAAAAATTGTCTGACTTGATTAATGACTACAAAAAATTTCTTGATAATGGAAAAACAGAACGGGAATGCACTCAGCAGCTTGTAAAAATGGCTGAGTCTAACGGTTATAAAAATATTGAAGATGTAAAGACATTAAAAGCAGGGGACAAAGTTTATGTTCAGAAAATGAATAAGGCTATTGCTCTTTTTGAACTTGGCAGTGACGGCCTCGAAAAAGGAATAAATATTCTTGGAGCTCACATTGATTCACCTCGTCTTGACGTAAAGCAGAATCCACTTTATGAAAAAGATTTTATCGTTTATCTCAATACTCATTATTACGGTGGAATTAAAAAGTATCAGTGGGTTACGCTTCCGCTTGCGATTCACGGAGTAATCTGCACAAAAGACGGAAAAACCGTAAATGTCTGTCTTGGCGAAAATGAAGATGAACCTGTTTTTGTTATAAGCGATATTCTTCCTCATCTTGCACAAAAGCAAATGAAGGAAACTGCTTCGGACTTTATTCCAGGCGAAAATCTTGATTTGATTCTTGGTTCTGAAAATCCTTCAAAAAATTCAAAAGAAACAGAAAATGCAAAAAAGAATATCCTTAAACTGTTAAAAGAAAAATACGGAATTGAAGAAGAAGATTTTGGTTCTGCTGAACTTGAAGTTGTGCCTGCAGGAAAGGCCCGCGACCTTGGTTTAGACAAAAGTCTTGTCCTGGCTTATGGTCAGGACGATCGTTCATGTGCATATACTTCGGCAAGAGCTTTGTTTGATTCAAAAGCCGGTAAACGCACTGTCTGCTGTCTTTGTGTGGATAAAGAAGAAATTGGAAGCGTCGGTGCAACTGGAATGGGAAGTCATTTTTTTGAAAACGCAGTTGCAGAAGTGGTTGCCCGCACCGGGGAAGGTTTTAGCGAATTGACTGTACGCCGTTGTCTTGCAAACTGTTCAATGCTTTCTAGCGATGTTAATGCTGCCTATGACCCGATGAATGCTGATCTTTTTGACAAAAATAATGCTTCCTTCCTTGGTGGTGGAATTGTCTTTAACAAATACACAGGAAGCCGTGGAAAGAGCGGGGCAAGTGACGCAAATCCTGAATTTATTGCAAAACTTAGAAATGTTTTTGACTGCAATAACGTAAAATATCAGATGGCAGAACTTGGAAAAGTTGATCAGGGTGGTGGCGGAACAATTGCCTACCTTGCTGCAAAATATGGAATGAACGTTCTGGACGCTGGTGTCAGTGTTTTAAGCATGCACGCTCCGTGGGAAATTACAAGCTGCTTTGACTTAGAGCAGGCATATAAAGCCTACAAAGCATTTTTAACAATTGAATAGCAGATGATATAAAAAAAGCTGCCTGTTTATCAGGCAACTTTTTTTTGCAATTTAAGCAGTTTCTTTGCTGTCAATTAAAAGTGTTTCTGGGGAAGGGAGTTTACCTGTAACAACAATTTCCTTTGTTACCGTTAACTTCTTTTTGCCCTTTATGCTTGGTGCTTCGTACATAAGATCCATAAGAAGTTTTTCGCAGATTGAACGAAGTCCTCTGGCTCCAGTTTTCTGTTTAATTGCAATGTCTGCAATTTCTTCAAGTGCATCGTCGGTAAAATCGAGTTCCAGATCATCGATTGCAAAACTTGCCTTAAGCTGGTTTACAATTGAATTTTTTGGTTCTGTAAGAATTCTCTTTAAATCTTCTTTTGTAAGTTCTTTTAATGCAACTGTGATTGGCATACGTCCGATAATTTCTGGAATAAGACCAAATTTTACAAGATCGTCTGGAGTGCACTGATTCAAAAGTTCCATCTTTTGAGTTTCGTCCATTGTGCCCACATTGCCGCCAAATCCCATAGACTTTCCTGCAATACGCTGCTCAATGATTTTATCAATTCCAACGAATGCTCCGCCAAGAATAAAGAGAATATTTGTCGTATCAATTTCTATCATTTCCTGGTTAGGATGTTTTCTTCCTCCGTTTGGTGGAACTGAAGAAACCGTACCTTCGATAATCTTGAGCAGAGCCTGCTGAACACCTTCTCCACTTACATCTCTTGTAATTGAAGTGTTTTCACTTTTGCGGCCGATTTTGTCGATTTCGTCAATAAAAATAATTCCTCTTTCTGCTGCCGGAATGTTTCCGTCTGCTGCATTAATCAATTTGAGAAGAACATTTTCTACGTCGTCGCCAACGTAACCAGCTTCTGTCAATGTAGTTGCATCTGCAATTGCAAAAGGAACGTTCAGCTTTTGAGCAAGTGTTTTTGCTAAAAGAGTTTTTCCGCTGCCAGTCGGGCCGATTAAAAGAACGTTTGATTTTTCAATTTTAACGTCATCTGTCTGTTTAGAATCAACAGTTAAAGCCGGCTTTTTTAATGAAGACATTCGTTTGTAGTGGTTATAAACAGCAACTGAAAGTACTTTCTTTGCTTCATCCTGACCAACAACATACTGGTCAAGATATTCCTTAAATTCTTTAGGAGAAGAAACGTCGTTCATGTTGATTGGAGCAAGGTCTTTTTCTTTTTCCTGAAGAACATGCTGACATACGCCAATACACTTGTAACAGATAAAAAGATTGTTTCCTGGTCCTGCTACAAGAGGTCTGTCGTCTCCACCAGGTTTACCGCAGAATGAACAATACTGCAGATCGTTGCGAAATCCTCTCATTATTTTGCCTCTTTGTCTGAAGAAATTCTTTTTGGCATAACTTTATCGATAAGTCCATATTCTTTAGCTTCTTCGGCTGTCATATAAAAGTCGCGTTCAATATCCTGAGCAATCTGATCATATGATTTACCGGTTTTGTCAGCAAGAAATTCAATCGAAAGCTTTTTTATTCTTAAAAGTTCCTTTGCCTGAACTGTAATGTCACTTTCCTGACCGCGAACTCCGCCTGAAGGCTGGTGAATCATAATTCTGCTTGAAGGAAGTGAATATCTTTTTCCAACAGTTCCTCCGGCAAGGAGAAGTGCGCCCATTGAACAGGCCTGACCAATACAGATTGTCTGAATGTCGCATTTTACGTACTGCATTGTGTCGTAAATTGCCAGTCCAGCTGTTACGCTTCCGCCAGGAGAATTGATATACATGCTGATGTCTTTATCCGGGTTTTCTGATTCAAGATAAAGAATTTCTGCTACAACAAGGTCTGCTGTTGCATCATTGATTTCGCCGTCAACAAAAATGATTCTGTCTTTCAGCAGTCTTGAAAAAATATCGTAAGCGCGCTCTCCGTTTCCAGTTCTTTCTGTTACGCTAGGCACGTAAGTATTCATCGTTTCATTCATAATATACTCCGATTTATAAGATAATAAGAATTTTAAAAAAATCCAAAAAAAAACGGAATGTAAACAAGATTTTTTGTCACATTCCGCCCTTGTTCATAGAAGAGTAGGTTTAGTTAGCCTTAAAAAGGTCTGCAAAAGCTACTTTATCTCCTTTAGAAACTTTAACTTCCTTGAAAAGTTCGTCATAAAGTTTCTGTTCTTTTACATCATCAATGAACCATTCTTTAGCGCGTGGATCTGAATAATGCTTTTTAACGTCTTCTACAGAGATTCCGTTTGAATCAGCAAGTGTTTTGTAAGCTTCTTCAACTTCTTCTGGAGTTACAGAAACATTTCTTGCCTTCATGAGTGAATCTACGATGATTCTGCTCTTAAGCATTTTTTCTGCATCACCAGCCCACTGAGCAATGAAAGTTTCCTTTGTCTGACCAGAAGCTGTAATCATTTTTTCGAGTTCTGCAGGTGTAGTCTGGAACTGCTGAGCCATCTGACCAAAACGTCCGTTGAGTTCAGCCTGAAGCATGCTTGCAGGAATTTCAATTGGATTTTTTTCGATAAGCTGTTCAAGGAGTGAATTAACCTTGAGTTCCTTTACTTTTCTGTCTTTTGCAACATTAAGGTTTTTGAGAATGTCTGCCTTAAGGTCAGCGAGAGTCTTGTATTTGTCGCTTACATCCTGTGCAAGGTCGTCGTCAAGAGCTGGAAGATTGCGAACCTTAATCTGTTTTACAGTTACACTGTATTTTTTTGTTGTACCTGCAAGGTCCTTGTTTTCTTCTGTTTTTGGATATTTTTTAGAAACTTCTTTTGTTTCTCCAGACTTCATACCAATAATATCATCGTCAATCTTGTAAACGTTTTCTGCTGTTCCAAGAGTGAATGTAAAGCCTTCACGTTTTGAACCTTCTACAGCTTTTCCATCTTCACCGATTTCTTCAATGTCGATTGTTACGATATTGTCTTTTTCTGCCTTTTCGTCTTCTTTTTTGTCGATTACGGCAGCGTTGCGTTCCTGAATGCCTTTGAGTTCTTCCTCAACTTCTGCATCGCCTACTGCAACCTGAGATTCCTTTACTTCGATTCCGTTAAGATCTTTAACTTCTACAGAAGGGAATACATCGTAAGTTACTGTAAAAGTGAATTCCTTTGCAGTGTCAAAAGCCGGCATTTCGTCCATTTTCGGCTGAGCATATGGAAGAGGGCGGTTTGCAACTTCTTTTTCGTCCTGGAAGATTTCGTTTAAAACTGTGTCGATAAGATCGCTTGCAGCTTCGAGTTTAATCTGTTCACCATATTTGCGTTCGAGAACAGATGCAGGTACATGACCCTTGCGGAAGCCAGGAATCTGAACCTGTTTTACATATTTACCGAGTGTTGTTTTGTAACTTTTTTCTACATCTTCTTTTGCAACTGTAACTGTTAATTTTGCTGCTGAATGTTCAAGCTTGGTGATTTCTTTTGTGAATTTCACTTCGAGGCCCCTTAACATAAAAATAAATATAAAAAAAGCGATTCAGATGAAATCCAAATCGCTCTTTGAAAAAAGCGGAAAACGGGATTCGAACCCGCGACATCCACCTTGGCAAGGTGACGCGCTACCACTGCGCTATTTCCGCAAAAAATTTGCATCTGTTTTTATTGCAATTGCCTTTTTTTTAAGGCTAAAGCGGAAAACGGGATTCGAACCCGCGACATCCACCTTGGCAAGGTGACGCGCTACCACTGCGCTATTTCCGCATTTATTTATTACGTTTGTAACACAAAAGAATGCAACCAACGTGATAAAGAATATATCAGACTCGAAAAAAAAAGTCAATTTATTTACAATGGATTTTAAAATATTTTTAGCAGAAGTGTAGAATATTTCTGCTAAAAATATTTTTGTTTTGATTGTTTTTTATTGATTGTTCTGGTTTACAGGTGCTGAAACTACATCTGCATTTAGTTTTGCTTTTTCAAAAAAGCCGAATGCATCCCAGTAAAGAATAAGTGAAAAAACGCTCCAGCGACTGTCATATTCAAGATTTTTTAATTTTATGTCTGTTCCATATTGTTTCTGAGCTTTTTCTAAGGCTTTTTCGTACATTTGTCTGCGGTTTTTAGTTCTTGGACTTATAAAAAGCAGGTGCGGAATAAATTTTGAAATTTCTACTGTTCCTAGTGTTTCGTAGTTTTTTACGGTTGGAGTCTGTATATCTACGTCTATTTTTCCATCAAGTGGGATGAAGAAACTGATATTGCCCCTGAATTTTTGTATGAGAAAAGTAAAAATGTAACTTCGTTTAAGAAACGAATATTGTATTTATTTAGTCGTCTTATAAGAAAATATTAAATGGGAGAAAATTATGTTAAAAACTACTGAATTTGATGTTGCTGAATATCTTGATACAGAAGAATTGCAAAAAGAGTATCTTGATTTATTTGAAAAAGAAGAAACGCAGGAAGAATTACTAAAAGCAATTACCGATGTAAAAAGAGCAAAAAGATTGGCAGAAAAATCAAACGGCAACGCGAACGACTTTGCAAATATAGAAGAAACAAATATGGTATAAAACAACGAAAAAACGCATAACTCCTGCCATTGTTTTTAAAATTCGCAGGGAAAATGCAGGACTGACACAAATGCAGCTTGCAGAAAAAACAGGTATTAAAGTTTCTGACATTGCATTAATGGAAACAGGAAATCGTGATATAGACAAAGTCAACAAAAAAATAGTAGCGATATTGAATTGTAATGTGACCGATTTTGAAAAGTAATAATTGATTATTGTTTACAGATTGGGAAATAAATTATGCGAGAGAAGGGACTTGAACCCTTACGCCGAAGCACTAGATCCTAAGTCTAGCGTGTATGCCAATTTCACCACTCTCGCAAGTGTTTTTACCGGCAAGAGACACAAGTTCATTCTTCCGATTTGTCTTTTGATTGTTCAAAAGTTGAGCGACCGGGGGCTCGAACCCCGGACCCACAGATTAAGAGTCTGTTGCTCTACCAACTGAGCTAGTCGCCCTTATTATTTTTTATCAGTACAGTTGCGTCTGACACGGCTCGAACGTGCAACCTACGGATTCGAAGTCCGTTGCTCTATCCAGTTGAGCTACAAACGCGTTGTATTAACCGTGAGCTTTTGCAGCACTGGAATAGTAGAAGTGGGTGCCTGGTGGGTTTCGAACCCACGACAGCCAGATCCACAATCTGGAACTCTACCCCTGAGCTACAGGCACCGTGTAACTGATGAAAAAGAGTTTATCAAAAAATCAGAGAATGTGTCAATAATAAAACTTAAAAAAATTAAAACTTTTTTTAGTTAATTTCGAGTTTAAATAAATAGCAGAATATCGAGTTTATTTTCGGAAAAATTGCAAATAGCCGTAGGAGAGGTTCTGACACAAACGCATTCTGAAGCGTAGCGAAGCATGCGGCTTGCTGGCAGGTTCTCGACGAGAGGCTATTTGAAGTTTTTGAGATAAACTCGTCGTTCGATTTATTAAAAATCGAGACGGAAAAAGAAAAAGTTTTATTTTTCCAAAGCTACCCCGGATGCGGAGGACTTTAGTCGGCTCTGTAGAGCCGATGAGCGCTTAGCGAATCTGCAGCAGCCGGACGAGACGGAAAAATGCGGTCCATAAAATAAAAAAGAAAATAAATCTATAAAGTGGGGTTTGTTTTTTGTCGAAAATTTATAAGTAGAAATATATTCGGCAGGAAAAATTATGGAAAATCTTGAATTAAAAAACACTTTTTGCCAGACGTTGAAGGCAGAAGCTGAGCTTCTGGACACTATTATTGAAGTTCAGAAAAGTGTTCATGAATGTGTGCTAAAAAGAAACTGGCTTTTGCTTGAAGAAAAAATTGCAAAAATGAATGAACTTTCTTCTTTATTTGCTGAACTTGATAAAAAACGTGAAGAACTCGAAAGCGAACATAATTTTAAGGATTTTGAAACTGCTGCTGCTAAGGCTCTGGTAAAATCGAGACTGTTAAAATCCAAACTGCAGAACAAGGTTTTGAATGAATATATTTTTACTACAAAGAACTTTTTACAGGGAATTTTTGATCAGGTGCTTCCGGAGCGAAGAAACGTAACTTATTCGCGTTATGGAAAAATTGTAAAGCCGGAACTTCATAACGTTGTTCTGGATCAGATTGTCTAACGTGCAGGAGGAAGAAAATGGCTAACGCTTTTGCAGGAATTGAACTTGGAAAAAGAAGCATAATGGCTCACACCCAGCAGATTCAGACTGCCGGTCATAATATTTCTAATGCCGATACTGAAGGCTACACAAGACAGCGGGTGCAGGTAAAGACTTTTGATCCCCTTTACAGACCGGATTTAACTCGTGCAGAAACTCCGGGACAGATCGGGCAGGGAACAACGATTGAAAGCATCAGCCGTTTGCGCGACGAAATGCTTGATTCGCGCATTGTAGCACAGTCAAATCAGGAATCTTACTGGGCAACCCGCGAACAGTATTATTCAATGATTGAACAGATTTACAATGAACCAAACGATATTTCTGTGCGGACAAATATGGACAAGTTCTGGCAGTCATGGCAGGAACTTTCTGTCTATCCTGAAAGCAAGGCAGCCCGCCAGGCAGTTGTTACAAGAAGCGAAACTTTAGCTCAGTCGATTTCCCAGAGATTTAATTCTCTTTCCGGGGTTGGAACCCTGCTTAATGGCGACATTGACGCTACCGTAAAGCAGATAAATGATTATGCAAAACAGATTGCAGACATTAACGGAGAAATTGTTCGTTCAAAGGCTATGGGCGATTCTCCTAACGACCTTTTAGACAGAAGGGATCTGTTAGTTGAAAAACTTTCTTCTCTTGCAAATATTACGACAGACAGCCGTGACAGTGACGAGTTTATGGTTCATGTTGAAGGGCAGGTTCTTGTTCAGGGAAGTAAGGCCCGCGGATTTGAACTTGTTGCTCAGACAGACAACAACGGTTACGACAAGGTTGTCTGGAAGGACACGGGGCTTAATGCTGATGTAAAATCCGGAAAGCTTGGTGCTTTGATTGAATTGCGCGACAAGGACATTAGAAGTGAAATTCAGTCTTTAAATACCATGGCAATGAATTTCAGTGACCTTGTAAACGATGTCCACAGAGCGGGTATTGGTTCTAACAACGAAACGGGGCTTGATTTTTTTGTTCAGCATCCGTTTGTAACAGACGTAAAAGGTAATTACGACCGCAACGGAGACGGAACTGCAGATTCTTCCTACATATTCCGTTTTACGGGAACTAATGTATTAAATCCGCAGGACAAAACAGGACTCGACGGTGTAATGACTTTTTCTGCTGCCGGCGGAAACGTCAGCGTTCCTTATTATGCAAATGACACAATCGAAAGCGTAATTGCAAGAATCAATGATTCCCAGGGCGAAGTAAAAGCATATCTTGACCGCGACAACCACCTGGTTTTAAAGGCAACTACTTCAAGTTCAATGGAAAATCCTGATTTTGTAATTCGTCATGTTGAAGATTCAGGGCTTTTCCTTGCAGGTTATTCAGGAATTTTAAATGGCAGCGGAGGTGAAAATGCCTACGATTTTGCCCAGGCAAATGCTGTTGATTCTCTCAGAGGCTCTTATTCAACTGCTCCGGTTATGAATCCAGCAGATTACATTGCCGTAAATGACAAAATAAAAAACGATCCTTCAAACATTGCGGCAGGTTTTCCAAATGCTCAGGGGCGGGCTGTTATTGGAGACGCTCGTGCTGCAGTTGAAATTGCTTCGATCAGAAATACAAACGTAATGATTGGTTCAAGCCGTACTTTTGATGACTATTTTGCAGAAACGGTTACTAATGCCGGATTAAAAGGCGAACAGGCAGAAAATATGCTTTTAAGCCAGAATTCAATAATGAACGATCTGCGCGATTTAAGGGATTCAATAAGCGGCGTAAACATTGATGAAGAACTTGCAGACATAATAAAGTTTCAGCACGGATACAATGCTGCAGCTAAATATGTAACTGTAATTGACGAAATGCTTGATACAATCATCAACAGACTTGGCGTGTAATTTGACGGTAGATGGGGGATTTTATGAAACGAATCAGCAGCCAGATGAATAATAACAATACACAGTATAATCTTCGCATTCAGGAAAGGCGTTTAAATAAAATCAACAACCAGATTGGAACCCAGCAGAAAATTCAATCTTTGCGCGACGATCCTGTTGCTGCCGGTCACCTTGTAAAGTATCAGTCGTATTTGAATCGCGTAAACAGTTTTGAAAAAAACGGACAGACTTTAAGCGATCAGTTTCAGTACCGCGAAGGCTATATGCAGAATTCGCTTGATATAATGCAACGTGTGCGTGAACTTGCTGTAACCGGGGCAAACGGAATTTACAACCAGGACGATTTAAGGAATATGGCTGTAGAAGTTGATGAGCTGTTGCAGGAATTAGTTCAGAATGCAAATGCTTCTGGTCCTGATGGAAATTCAATTTTTGCAGGCACAAATACAAATGCCCCTGCTTTTGAAGTTGATATGGGACACGTTGACGGAGCTGTTCAGCCTTTGATTTCTTCTGTGCGCTACAATGGAACTGTTGACCAGAATAAAGTTGAAATTGATGAAAACAAATATATAAGCGTTGACAATGTCGGTTCAAAAACGTTCTGGGCAGAACCTCAGCGTCTTTTTGCCGGCAGGGATCTTTCTTCATGGCAGGCAAAAGAAAGCGGCGTAATAAACGTTGACGGACAGAAAATCCAGATGGAAGCAGGCGACACAGTTTATTCTCTTGTTTCTAAAATAAATGCTTCCGGAGCGGCTGTAAAGGCTTCTCTTGACCCTATTACAAACGGTCTTAACTTAACTACGACCGACTCGCATCAGTTGTGGCTCGAAGACGTTTCTGGCGGAATTTTAAATGACATGGGAATTATAAAAGATTCTTCTCAGCGTCCGCCTTACAATATGGCAGACAATGTCCGTGTTTCCGGCGGTTCTCTTTTTGATACTGTAATTTCCTTAAGGAATTCGCTTTTAAAAGGTGATGGAGACGCAATCGGAACCCGCGTTCTGGCAGGAATTGACAGCGGAATCAATAATTTAACTGTTCGCATTGCAAAGTCTGGAAGCGAATCTGAACGCCTGGAAAACGAAATTACCCGCAATTCTGCAGTTGCCTTGAATGTAACTTCGCAGATAAGCAGGGAAGGAGACTTAGATATAACGCAGGCAATTACTGATCAGAAAATGCTTGAATATACTCAGCAGGCAACGTTGAGCAATGCAGGCAAGATGTATAATTCTTCACTTTTGAATTATATGAAATAAAGAATTGAATTTGGAGATAATTTTTAACAATGAAAGTAAAAACAAAAACTTTAGGAACCGTTCAGGTTGAAGAAAAACAGATTATAAATTTTGTGAACGGTCTTTACGGCTTTGAAGAATATCACCGTTTTGCAATTATCGAAGCCGAATATCAGCCGTTTTACTGGTTACAGTCCCTCGATGAAAGCAACCTTGCTTTTATTATTGTGGATCCGTTTTTAATCGTAAACGATTATGAACTTGATATTGACGACAATGCTTTAAGCGAAATTGGAATTGATTCTCCGGAAGATGTTGTTCTGTTTGCAATAATTACGATTCCTGCTGATGGAAGCGCAGTTACGGCAAATCTTCAGGGACCGATTGTCATTAACCGTAAAAATAATATTGCATTGCAGGTTATTCTTTCTGACTCCAAATGGACAACGAAGCATAATATAATCAAAGGCTTAAATACAAAAGGAAAGAAGTAATGCTGATATTATCAAGAAAAGTTGATGAAAAAATTAAAATCGGCGACGATATTACGATTACGCTGATAGAAGTTCACGGAGACCAGGTTAAAATCGGAGTAGAAGCCCCAAAAAACGTAAAGGTTTTCCGTCAGGAAGTTTTTAACGCAATTCAGTCAGAAAATAAAGAAGCTGTGGCTGGCTCTAAAACCCTCGAAGCTCTTTCTAACTTTTTGGGCGCAAAATAATTCAGTTTACCTTGCAGGCAGAATTTTCCTTACTTATTTTTTTTCTAGGGCAAGTTCTGCTTCGCTTTTTCTAAGATATTCTGGTCCTTCAAAATCCTTTAAAGGTTCCTTTTTTTCTTCAATCATTTTTTCTGCCATTGCAAAAAGGTTTTCGCAATAATCGGCAGCTGTTCCAAAGGTAATTACATTCAATTTGGCGTCTGCTTTTTTTAATTCCTCTGCAAAAATCAAGGCATCCGGTCCAGTACAGAGAATTGTTTTTTCTTTGTCCAAAACTTTTATCAGCTGTTCAAGTTCTGTGTCCTGCGGTTC
Source organism: uncultured Collinsella sp. (assembly GCA_963613915.1). Taxonomy (GTDB): domain Bacteria; phylum Spirochaetota; class Spirochaetia; order Treponematales; family Treponemataceae; genus Treponema_D. Next base: position 23,480 of record CAVEBK010000010.1, on the reverse strand, counting down.
AAAAATTGTTTTTCCGTTTTCGTAAACTGCGGCAAAAAACTGATTTTTCTTTGCATCGACTGTCGAAATTACAAGTCCGTCAAAACTTTTATATGCATTTGCGTAGCATTCGAGTGTAGAAACTCCATAAACAGGTTTTGAAAAGGCTAATTCAATTGCCTTTAATGCTGAAAAAGCAAGCCTCAAACCCGTAAAAGTTCCCGGTCCCTTGCATAAAACCGTGTAATCTAAGTCGCCGGCTGTTAAATTTACTTTTTTCAGAACATAGTCAATTGCCGGCAAAAGTTCCTGGCTTTGTTTTGGACCAATATCAAGAGATAGAGTAACCCTTAAATCATCATTTTTTGCGCTTATTGTCATGCAGTTAGAAGCGCTGTCTATTGCTAATGCTTTCATTTTTATTCATTCCTGTTAGAGAGAGGCGTACGGCCAGTTTTCTATTTGAATTTTTCTTTTGCAACCGTCTTCACTTTCTACAGGCTCAAGACGGATTATTATTGTTTTTTTGGGAAGCGTGTCCATTATTTTTTCTGACCATTCAATAATGCTCACTCCGTTTCCATAGATAAGTTCTTCTGCACCAAGATTTATAAAATCGTCTGAACCATTTAAGCGGTAAACATCCATGTGGTAAAGAGGAATTTTTCCTTCATATTCGCTTATAAGGCAGAATGTAGGGCTTGTAATTGTGTCCTCAACTCCAAGCGCGAGTGCAATTCCCTTTGTAATCGTTGTTTTGCCTGCGGCAAGAGTTCCCTGCATTGCAAGAATGTCGCCTTTTTTTAGCATTGAACCGATTTTTTTTCCAAGTTCAATCGTTTCCTGTGCAGAATCTGTATAGAGTGTCATAGCGGTAGTGAACCTTCGTTATCCATGGAAAGAATTTTTTCTTTAATTGATTTAGAAACAGGCAGAACCGGATAATCAAAATCAGTGCCGTAAGGATAATTTAGCGTAATGGTTTTTCTTCCGAACGGGTCAATTTCAATTGTAAACGAAATTTTTACGTCTTCCTGTTTTGCGAGTAGTTCAATTTTTGCAGTTGCTGTGTAGTTACGGCGGTAATAAATTAAATTATCTTCAACGCCTATAGAATTGATTTCTAAAACCTTCATTTTATTTTGTATTACCTAGGATAATCTAATGTGTTTTTGCCGTCAATAAAGGCTCTGTTATTGGCTTTCTGTATTATGAAATATAGCCGCTTGTAAGAGCATTTATCTGGTTTAATGCATGTTTTTCAATCTTTACAAATTTTATGTGAAGAATAAAGTCTTCGCTTTTTGTTTTTGTTGTTCTTAGAATAAGTCCAATTGCCTGTTTTTCTTCATCTATTCCAAAGTTCGAATTTATATGAATGTACTGTTCTGCCTTGATAGGAAGTTTTGTACTTATCCTGCAGCCTCCGGCAGAAATATCAAGCAGATTTCCTTCGTGCTGTTTTTCGCTGATTTTATATTCAGTTTTTCCGTCTTTAGTTTCTGCTTTTACAGAAGAAAATCTGCAGGTCTGGAACAGTTCAAGACGCGGGTAGGCACGCTTTGTTCTTGAAACAATGCGGTCTGTCTGTGCACAGACTAAAAGATCTGCGTTGTTTTTTCCTTTCTGGTATCTTACAACCCGGGCTTCAATTTCGTAAGGAGTGTTGTCTTTGTAAATAAAAATCAATTTTATTTTAGAAAGAATTTCCGGTTTTTCTTCCGGCAGAATATTTATCGGAAGCTGGAAATGCAGTTCCTGAGGATTTGTATTAACCAGTATAAAGATATGGTGAACACCACGGGAAGGTGTAAAAGTAAAAGGTGTTTCAAGGGGAATAAGACGGGTACTTTTTAAAAGTTCTGTTGATTCAAAAGTTCTGTAAATTTTTGCCCTGATGGAAAATAAAACTGCAGTTTTGTTTTCATCATTTTGAGAATGGAGTTCTTCAAACTTGTTTTTAAGGTAAGTGTCAAAATCTGTTGTTCTTGTAAGAACGTAGTTTATGTTTGGAAGCGGGTGAAGTGCACAGAGTTCACAAAAAAGTTCTTTTTCTTCTTTAGTAAACTTTGCACGACGGCAAATTTCGTTGATTTCCTTGCGCTTTGCCGGTTTATTTTTATTTTTTTCTATGTAGTCTGCATAGATTTTATGTTTTTCAACTTTTAAAGAAATCAGCCACAGCACAATAATCAGGGCGAGCATAATAACTGCAATTATCAGCAGGGCAAATATGTTTAATTCCAGTCTTGCAGCAATCGGTGAACCTGAATCCATTTACAACTCCAGTGCGTTTGCAAGCTGCCCAAGGCGCGGACTGATTTCGTATTCTGACAGGTCGCCGGTCATTACCGTGTCTTTAGAAGCAATTGCCTGTTCAAAATCTTTTAAAACTGTTGAAAAATCAGCAAAAAATTCTTTAAAAGATTTTCCGTCTATTTTTATATTCCCGAATCTTTCTGGAAAAAGTGTTGAAAGGCTTGCTGTATGGCAGATTCCGTCGATCAAATCTGCAAGAGATGTAATTATAGAATTTGCTTCATTGTCTTTTCCGCTCTGGAATTTTACGGAAACAGTCTTTAATTCTTCTGCCAGGGTTAACGCCTGCTGCTTTTGTGCCTTAAATGAATCTGCAATTGCGTCTTCGCTGACAACATCTAATTCAATTTTTGTATCGGTTTTTAATTCCCTTAATGCAACCGCATCAAAATCGTCTGCATTGACATAGTGTCCGTCTACATAGATGCTGACCGTCGTTGCTTTTGATTTTTCGCATTCTGCTTCAAAACTTTTAAGGACGTCCCCGATTGTTTTTTCGTTTTCAAGTTCAACGTCAAGTTTTGATCCGTTTACATAAAGTTCCATAAAAATTACCTGCTGACCTTTTTTATTTTAACACTGTTAGTTAGTTTTTTTTACTATTCTATAGTGTATATTGTACTAATTTTTTCCGCTGTTTGCAAAGTTCGAAATTGTACTTGACTGCGAATTCAAACTGTTGAGAGTTCCTTCCATCTGCCCGTACTTTGAACGCAGTTGAGCTTCTTTTGAGTCGAGCTGGCGTTCAAGTGTTGCAATTTTTGTTTCTGAAGATTTTATTCTTCCGTTCAGCGTGGAATTTTTGTTTGCAATAATTCCACCGCTTTGAACCCACGACCCTAACTGTCTGTCAAGCTGATAGGCAATTCCGCTGTCAACGATTAAGTCTCCGTCTGAGTCATAGCCGAAAATGTTTTTTATCTGGTCTAAATCCTTGTCGAGAACCTGATCCAGCTGTTTTTCGTTTATTTCAAGATAGCCCCTGAGCTGCCCTGCTGAGTATCCGCCAGAAGAACCAGTTGCCCTTGTTGAAATTCCAAGCTGATTCAACATTGTAATTGTCGCCGCCTCTGACCATCTGTAGCTGCCTGAAATAATTGACTGCATGGAAGATTTTCCTGACCTTAATGAACTGTCTCCAGTGAACATTCCCAGTCGTTTTTGTGCGGCTTCCTGCTCGTCTGTTGTTAAATAGTCGAGTTCGGTTATTATTTCAGGTTTGTTTTCGCTTAAAATGTTCATTTCTGCAATAACCTGGTTGTAGTTTCCTACAAATTGAATCAATGCATCTTTTGCCGATTCCTTGTCTGGTTTTATGTCGATTGTTGCAGTTTTTTCTGTCGGATTAAAAACATTCAGCGTAACATGAGGAATTACGTCATCAATCGTGTTTGTCGGTCTTGAAACCGTAATTCCTTCGTATTTTATTATTGCGTTCCCTGCGTTTGTTATCGGGTGAACTGCCTGCCAGCCGAGATCTTTTTTTGTGTCATAAACCGTAAAAGAAGAAAGTGCAATTGCTTCGCCTGTATTTCTGTTGCGTATAACAATGCTTTGAGCGTCCGAAAAATCCTTAAGGTCTATTTGAACTGTTTTTTCTCCAGATTCTTCGTCAACTGCAAGCTCTGCTGTCTTTATCTGTGTTTCTTTTCCTTCTGAATTGCGGACATAAAAATCAGCTTCGTTTAAAACCGGTCTTAACGGTTCTGGAGGAACAGGTGGAAGCTGAGTTTCTGTTTTATCGTTAAAAACCGTTACATCTTCGTAGGTTACTTTTCCCCCGTCCTGAATTTCCGGGCGGGTAGAGCGGATTAAATTCAATTCTTCGGTAATGTCTTCTACTTCAAAAGTTGAATAGGTAAATTCAATCCTGTTGTTTTTGTTTTCTAAAATTTTTTCATCAACTTGAATTTCAAGTCCCGTGCGAGGAGGAAGAATATATCGTTTTTCTTCTTCGTCCCATTCAACGCCGTTAGAAGTTATTTCTTTCATTCCGGACTGTTCAATTGCCGGAATTGGAAATTCTTCCTGTGGTGAAGAAAATTCCTTAATATCTGTTCCAAATTCCTGTAAATCGGCCTTTGTTTTTGAAATTATTTCGTGTTTTATTGCAAAATTGAGTGCATCATCTTTAAAAATAAGGCGGTTATCGTCACCTGTTTTTAGGGATTCAATTAAAAGAGACTGTCTGTCGTCAGAAACGCCTACAACGCTTGCCTTTATCGTATTTGCACCGCGCTTATTGAGTGAATTTACAAAGTCAGAAAGTTTTCCGCCTTTCCAGTTAAAAGAAATTGTTTTTTCTGCAACCTGGAAAGTGTATTTGCCCTGAGGAACCGAAAAATCTTTTGAAAGGTCTCCAGATAAAAAACGGTCTGCCGTTGCAGCTTTTTCCACGTCAATTTTTATCTGTCCGTAAGCGGCTTCTCGGCCTGGACTTGCAGTAACTGCGTTTTCGTCAGTTGAAGTTGAAAGTTTGTTATTGAACGGATTGTCAAAAGAATAGAGTGTTTTTGTGCTTGTGCGCAGAGTTGACATTTTCTGACTGATTCCATTCCAGGCGTTCTGCTGCTCTTTATATTTGTCGAGAGTTTCCTGTTCCCTTGTTAACGGAAGTCTCTCTTTTTTCATCAATGCTTCAATATAATCATTTGTCTTATATTTATCACTGACGCCAGGAATTGATATATCAGCCATGTTGTATTCCCTTAGTAGATGTGAAGAAAATCACAGATCTTCAAAAAATCAGATTTTATAACAAAATTAAATCATTTCGTCAAACAATACACCGATTGCCTTTCTGATTCTTACTTTTAATTTCTGAATATCTTCTGAAGGAATCTGTTTAACGACTCTGTCTGTTTTTGAGTCAACAACAGTTACAACGACCTGGTTCAATTCTTTGTTTACAGAGAACTGAACTTTTCGACCAGAAACAACATCCGAAAGTTTTTGAAGCTGACGGACATCTTCCTGTAATTGGGCATTGTTGTCGGAAATATTTTGAACCACTTGAGCAGCATCTGCCATTGGCACTTTTACTTCAGTATGCGGCTGAAGTTTTGCTGTAGAAGTTGCTGCGGAGTTTGCTGATAAGCGGCCATCCATTGCCGGCTGCCCGACTGAACTGATAGTCATAGGGCTTTCCTCCTGAAAAATAAAAAGAAGAAGGAGGGCGCACTCCCTCTTCTTTTACGCTTTTATTTGAATAAAAGATAACATCCAGAAATCTCTTAATTAATAAAAGCGATTTTGCTATCTGAGCAATGCAAGTACGTTCTGTGACTGGCTGTTTGCCTGAGCAAGCATTGCTGTACCAGACTGTGAAAGAATCTGGTTCTTTGTGTATTCAACCATTTCAGAAGCCATATCTGTATCGCGGATACGAGATTCAGCAGCCTGAAGGTTTTCAGCAGCTACGCCAATGCCGTTAGAAGCCATTTCAAAGCGGTTCTGGTAAGCACCAAGATCAGCACGCTGTTTTGAAACTGTCAAAAGTGCGTTGTCAATTGATGCAATTGCCATGTTTGCCTTGTCTGGAGACTCGATTCCGAGCTGTTCGTCAGAACCCTGAGCTCCCTTAAGACCAAGAGCTTCGGCAGTCATAGTGCCAATGTATACACGTGTGTTCTGGTCAACATTTGCACCAATCTGGAACTGCATAACGCGTCCTGATGCAGAGTTTTCTGCAAATCCACCTGTAAGAGTATTCATTCCGTTGAACTGAGCCTGAGAAGCAATGCGATCTACTTCTGCAACAAGCTGAGAAACTTCAACCTGAATCTGCATACGGTCTTCATCGCTGTAGATACCGTTTGATGACTGAACTGCAAGTTCGCGAATTCTCTGGAGAATATCTGTAGTTTCCTGTAAATATCCTTCTGTAGACTGAATGAAAGAAACACCATTCTGAATGTTTCTGTTAGCCTGATTCAATCCACGGATCTGGCTTCTCATTTTTTCAGATACTGCCAGTCCTGAAGCGTCATCGCCAGCTTTATTGATGCGCTGACCTGAACTGAGTTTTTCGATGTTTGACTGCAACTGTTCGTTAGAAACTCCGAGTGTGCGGTTTGAGTACATCGAACTCATATTGTGATTAATAACCATATTTGTTGCCCTCCATGCAAAGAAACGTTACAGCATCATGCCGTAAGTCCTGCCATTTGTGCGGGCTGCAGACGGTTTGCGCCCCCTTCTGCAGTTTTAGCCCCATCAGCAGGAACCGTTATTCGTAGCCTTGTACATACTAATAACCGCCCATGCTGTCACAATGTCATAGAAAGCTTTTTTCAAAGAACAATGCATTTTCTAAACAAAATGCAGGTAAAGTTTTCCATTGATTTTCATCTGAACAGAATAACTTTAATCTTTTATAAGTATAGCAAAAAAAATTGCTAAATCAAATTCAAGATTTAATAAATGAGTGTTTTTTTGATGTGATTTTATTGAAAGAGTAGAACAAAAACACCGCAAATTTACTGGAAACCCACAAGAATTTCCAGTAAATCACTATACAGCACTATCTGAGCAAAGACAATACATTCTGTGATTGTGAATTTGCCTGAGCAAGCATTGCTGTTCCAGCCTGAGTGAGTACCTGGTTCTTTGTAAATTCAACCATCTGCGAAGCCATATCAGTATCGCGGATGCGTGATTCTGAAGCCTGCAGGTTTTCTGAAGAGACATTAAGACCCTTAACTGCATATTCCATGCGGTTCTGGTAACCACCAAGATCGGCGCGCTGCTTGTTAATCTTCTTAAGAGCTTCGTCGATAGTTCCGATTGCGCGGTTGGCCAAATCAGGAGAAGACAGGCTCATTGGTGTTTCAGTTCCGATTTCGCGGATACCGAGAGCATCAGCTGTCATAGTTCCGATAAATACCTGAATACGCTGATCAACGTTAGCTCCAATATGGAACCACATTGAACCTGTTACGGCATTTTCTCCAGTAGAAGCAGCAAAACGTCCTGTAAGCATGTTCATACCATTGAACTGTGCTGTAGAAGCAATGCGGTCTACTTCAGCAACAAGCTGAGAAACTTCAACCTGAATCTGCATGCGGTCTTCATCGCTATAGATACCGTTTGATGACTGAACTGCAAGTTCACGAATGCGCTGCATAATGTCTGTTGTTTCCTGCAGATAACCTTCTGTTACCTGAATAAAACTGATTCCATTCTGAGCGTTCTGTGAAGCCTGGTTTAATCCACGGATCTGACTTCTCATTTTTTCAGAAACTGCAAGTCCGGAAGCATCATCACCTGCGCGGTTGATTCTTTCGCCAGATGAAAGCTTTTCCATATCTTTCTGAAGACCTAAGTTTGTAACTCCTAACTGTCTGTTAGAGTACATAGCTGACATGTTGTGGTTAATGACCATAATTTTTCCTCCATGGAAATGTTCATCCAAAATCCTTTTTGGACAATTTGTAAAAGGAAACTTCTGCATTACAAGGCTACATCCATTTCCTTTTACATTGACTTGCCCGGACGCTCTCTTCTACGAAGTTGAAACGCCCGTAACTTGTCTTTAATAGCATCGGCATTAACTCTTCTAAACTTTAAGGAAATTTGTAAAAAAAAATTGATTTGTTTATTTTTTTGTGGGGGAGTTTTGGACGGAAAATTACAGAAAAGCCTTGTTTTACTAAAGACGCTGAATTTTTAAAAACATTTCCAGCTTTACGCAGTTCCGCTTTTCGCTGCATCTTAAAAAGGGTTTCCCTTTTTAAGACGCCTTCGGCGCTGCTGCAATCTGGCGTAGGATTTTTGTAAGCGCAGAAAAATTATTACAGAGATTTTAAAATTCCTGCAATTGCCCTTGCTGCCTTACCTCTGTGGGAAATTTTATTTTTTTCGTCAGCACTCAGTTCAGCAACTGTTTTATTGTACTGCGGAAGAAAAACAATCGGATCATAGCCAAAACCACCGCTTCCGCATTGATTTTTTATGTCGTCTATAAGTTCACCTTCAAAAGTTTCTTCTGCTATATAAAAACGCTCATTATTCAAAAGCAAAACCATTGAACATACATAAAAGCATTTCCGGTTTTCAGATTTTGTTGCATTCAGCTGCTTTATTAAACATTCATTCTGTTCTTCCTGCGGCATTTTGTGTCCGTCAGGATAACCTGTCATAAAATCAGGACCAGCATAACGCGAAGTATAAATTCCAGGTTTATTGTCCAGTGCTTCTACACAAAGTCCTGAATCATCTGCAATTACAGGCTCGTGAACAAGATTGTAAAGTGCTCGCGCTTTTATGAGTGAGTTTTCATAAAAAGTTGAGCCGGTTTCTTCTGGATCAAAATCAATTCCAGCGTCAGATGGAATCAATATTTCATAGTCAGGTAAAATTTCCTGCATTTCTTTTTGTTTATGTTTGTTTCCGGATGCTAAAAAAAGTTTCATGTCAAAAACTATATCTAAAAAAATGCAGGCATTCAATAAAAATCTGTTCTTCCTATTCTTCGTCGCTTTTTGAACTTGTGAGAGAATCTTCTTCTAAAAAATTCTGCAGTTCTTTTTTTTTCTTTTTGTGGCATAGATAAAAAGAAACTTTCCTTGCATTTATTCCAGTGTTAAGGGCAATATCAAGCGAAGTAGGGGACATTTTGTAGCGTTTGCGTAACTGTTCATTCAGGTTCTGCCAGTTTTTTGTCTGAAAGTTATATTTTGCGAGTGTTTGGTTATAAATTCCTGAACCGTTTTCAAATTTGCCAAGTTCGTATAATGCCCGTTTATGAAAGAAAAAAGCCCTGTCCCTGCGGCTGATTATTTCTTTTCTGCGGATAACTTTTTGTCTTGTTGCAAGTTTTAAATTTTCTATCTGTTTTTTGAATTTTTCAAAATCAATTTCTAAAATTTCAGAAATATTGTCGATTGTCTGTACGTCAAGTTCGTTGCAGGCCTTGCAGGCACAAATATGAATATAATCCTGAATAATTTTTTTCTGCTTGATTTTGGCAGAATTGATTTTTTGTTTTAAAGCAGAGCGTTTTTCGTCATTATTCAATAAATGTCCTATTTCGCACAGGTTTTCCTGTTCTTTTTGTTCATATTCCATACAGAACTGATCTGTAAAACATTTTTCTCCGGAATAATAGTGACTTTGCTTTTTAAGCCAGTTTTTCTGATATTTTTGAACGCAGATATTTAAAAAATATTCAAATGGAATTGTGTTTTCCTGATAGTTTTTTATAAAGGCTGTAAACCTTTCAGAAAGCCATAAAAGAAATTCACTTCTCTGGTCAGATGTAAGAGTTCCCATTCCATACTTAAACGGAAAGTTAAAAAGTTCTTCCCAGATAATGTTTCTTGCCTGATGCTGACTTATGTTTCCTGTTTTTAATAACCCTGGAAGTAGATTTACGTTTGTTTTTTGCATTGCATCCTCCTGCATGGAGATTAGCAATTTCTGTGCCAGGTTTGTTTTTTATAAAGAAATGGAGTTTTTTTAAGTGTTTTTTTAGAAATCCTGCAAAATCATGCAGTTTTATTGCAGTTTTATGCAAAATCTTTCTTTTTATTGCAGAAATCCTGCAATAAATTGCAGAATCTTTCAAAAACTTTCAGTTTTCTTGCAAAATCATGCAGAATCCTGCAAAAAAATTCAATTTTCATTCAATTTTATGCAGAATCCTGCAAAATCTTTCAATTTTCCTGCAAAATCATGCTGTTAGTTTTTAGAAAAAGCCTTCGCAAATTCTTTTTTTATTTCCGGAATAAGATTTTCTAATTTTCCCTGTACGCTAAAACCTGAGGCATTTTTGTGTCCACCGCCTCCAAAATGTGCTGCAATTTCGCTTACATTGCAGTCATCTCTTGAGCGTAAACCTCCAGTGCATGAATATTCTGTGTCCTGTCTTAAAAAAGCTACGGCTTCAATTCCTTCTGCAGCAAGTAAAAGAGAATAAAGTGCATCGCTGTCGCGTCCTTCCTGTCCGTATTTTTTTGTGTCTTCGAGAGTTTCGTAGGTCAGGGCAAGTTTGTCATTGCAGTAGCGTTCTGTTCGGCTAAGTAAGATTCCTAAGAGTTTTCTTGTTGAATAAGGTCGTCCGCCTGTAATTTTGTCATAAACTTTGCGTGGATTTACGCCGGCCTGTACAAGACGCGCTGTCTGCAAAAAAACTTCGCTTGAATCGCTGCCTAAAAATTTAAAATAGCCTGTATCTGTGCTCTGACCCATAAAAATAAAATTTGCAGTTTCGCTATCTACGCTGCCAATCAGTTTTTCATAAATCTGCTGAACCAGGCAGCAGGTTGCAGGTGCACTTGGATCAATAATGCAGTTTTCTGTTACATCAGCTGTCAGATGGTGATCAATTATAAAGGTATCAAGTCCTGTTAAGTCTCCGTCAATTTCTCCGAGGCGTTTAAGTTCTGAGCAGTCAAGGATTATGAGACCTGTTTCTTTTCTTTCTGGTTCTGATAAAAACTCTGGTGTGTTTGTAAAAAGTTCTTCAAAATCTGAAATTTCATTTCTTTTAAAAGGCCCTGCATTTAAAAGCTGATACTCAAGATTCAGTTTTTCGAGAATGTTTTTTAGTGCAAGGCAGCTGTATACACAGTCACCGTCCGGTTCTTTGTGTCCGATTACAAAAAAGAATTTGTGTGAATTCAAAAAGTCCTTAAATGAGTTTATCTGTTCTTCTGTAATGATTTTCATAATTTTATTCCTTAACAAGATTTGTGTTTCAAATTTTTATAAAAAGACATAAAAAAACCGTCTTTGCAGACGGCTTGTTTTTAGATTAAAAAATCGTCTTTAGTAAACGATGTCAAATGTATCTTTGCTGGCATCAACCTGAACGTTGCTGTCTGCAACGCCCCAGGCAGAATCGGCTCTGCTTACAGGCATTGTAAGAACTACCTGGTCAAAGTTTCCGTTACGATAAAAAACTGTCATATATGGTGTCATTCCAGCAGAAAGTTTGCGGAATCCTAATTTTCTTGGAGACTCTTTGTACCATTTTTTTGGAATTGCAACATTTCCTACTTCTCTGTGACCTTTTGCGTACATAACAATGTAGGCATCTTTATGATCAAGAACTTTGTAAACGGTTACGTTTCTGTAACTTATTTCTGATTCATTGAATTCATTTTTATAAGTTCTTTCTGTTTTGTTTGATTTGCTGTCTGCACTTTCCTGAGCAGCCGCATTAAAAACAATTCCTCCAAAAAGAACTGCAGAAATAAGACCAATAATGACCTGTTTTTTCATATTTTTTTGTCTCCTGATTGAAGTTAGATAAGCCCCAGCATGATTGCTTTAATCGTATGTTTTCTGTTTTCTGCTTCGTCCCACACTTTGCTTGCTGAACTTTCGAAAACGTCTTCGGTAACTTCCTGTCCAAGGACAGCCGGAAGACAATGCATAAAAATTGTAGAGTCTTTTCCTGTTGCTGCCATGAGTTCTTTGTTAACCTGATACGGTTTAAGCAGACGGGTTCTTTCTTCTTTTAGAGCTTCTTCACCCATCGAAACCCAGACATCAGTATAAAGGCAATCTGCACCTTTTACAACTGAAATATCATCTGAGATTTCGATTTTTGCACCGCTCTCCTTTGCAAACGGAGCACAGATTTCCTGAATATCTTCTGGAGGGAAAAGCTCTTTTGGAGCAAAAATTGCAAAATCGATTCCAAGTTTTGCAGAAATGATCATCATTGAGCGGGCAACATTATTTCTTCCGTCTCCACAGAAAACCCATTTTAAGCCTTTGAGTTTTCCAAAATTCTCTTTAAGAGTCATAATATCTGCAAGGGCCTGGGTTGGATGAAAATCATCTGTAAGACCGTTGATTACAGGAATTCCTGAATATTTTGCAAGTTCTTCAACATGTGACTGCTTAAAACCACGGAATTCAATTGCGCTGAACATTCTTCCAAGAACGCGGGCTGTATCTTTTACACTTTCTTTTCCACCAAGCTGAATATCATCTGTTGACATAAAAACAGGATGACCGCCTTCTTCTCCAAATGCAGTTTCAAAAGATGAACGGGTGCGGGTTGAACGCTTTTCGAAAATCAGGGCAATTGTCTTTCCTAAAAATCTCTGGTGAACTTCGCCTTTGTGAGACTGTTCTTTTACAAGAAAAGCGTAATCAAGAAATTGCAGAATTTCTTCCGGGCTGTAGTCAATCCATGTTAAAAGTGAACGACCTTTGAAAGGTGTTTCAAATTTTTCAGCTTCCATTTTGTTGCCTCCCGCATTTTGAATACAAATAACAAAGGCTAGCCAATTTCTGACTAGCCTTTTAGTAATAATAGGGGCAATAGGATTTGAACCTATGACATACGGAATATGAGTCCGGTGTTCTACCAGCTGGACTATGCCCCCACGTGATTGTTCAACTATACCAAAAGAGAATAATTGCGTCAAGTGAATATCAATAAAAATCTTAAAAAAAATTAAAAAATATTGCTGCTTATCGCAAAAATGAATTTTTTATAAACTTTTTTGCAAAATTCACTAATTCAACACATTCTTCTTCGGTGTACGGTGGAAGAAAATTATATAGTTTTTCAAGACAGTTTCCAGGAATAAAGCGTGCAAACTGCCAGAGCGCATCTTTTGGTAGAATTTGCGCAATCTGTTCAATATCATCTTTTTTTACGAGTGTGGGAACTAATACAGTCCTGAATTCCCTTGAAGTGGCAGAATATGTGCAGACTGTTTTTATTGAGCTTAAGAGAATTTCCCGATAGTTCTTTGTTTCTGTTAAATCCCCGGCATTTAATAATTTTTGATATTTTTGAGGGCTTGTTTTTATGTCCATTGCAATAAAATCTGGTTTTGCTTCTGGATTATTTATTATTTTTTCTAAAAGCGAAGGTAAGGTTCCGTTTGTGTCGAGTTTTGTTTTATAACCTTCGTTTTTTGCAAATGCAAGAAGTTGAACTGTATATGGGCTTAAAAGTGCTTCTCCGCCGGAAATTGTAAAAGCGTCCAGTACGTTTTTGCGTTTTAAAAGGTGAGCTTTAATTTCTTCGACTGTAGCAAGTTCATTTTCGTCTGCGCTGCCTGTTACGAGAGAACCGTTGTAACAGTAGGGACATCGCAGATTGCAGTTTTTCAGAAAAACTGTAGCGCACATCTTTCCCGGATAGTCAACCAGCGAAGTTTTTACGAGTGCGCCTATTTTTTCAGACATTTTATTCCTGACCAGGCTTAAGCAACGACTGCAACCGGATTCATAACAGTTTTTATTTCTTCAACTGTGTGGCCACGGCCTGTTTCATTTCCGTCTTTGTCGTAAAAAATAACTGTTGGGGCAGAAAATACGCCTTTTGCGGCCGCTTCCCTTAAGCCTTCGTCTGTATCAACATCAATTACATTTCCCTTAAAATCAACTTCTTCCATAAAAGATTTTACAGGAGGGCAGTTAGGACAGGTTTTTCTCATAAAAAAGTCATAATGAGATAAATCTGCTGGTTTTGAATTATTTTTTGAAACATCTGAAAGAACATCTTTAGAGCTTTTTGCAATAAAAGTTGAATTTGAAGCTTTTGAATCAATAATATCTTCGTCTACTGTAAAAAGTTTTCTGTTGTTAAATTCATCTCTTTTGCCTTTATTCCAGTTTCTTACTGCGCGATAATATCCTACGATTCTTGCATAAACTTCTGTTTCTGTGCCGTGTACGTTTTTGAGTTCATTTTTTACTGCTTCGATTTCGGCATTAATCTGTTCGATTGTTCTTTTTGTGTTTTGTGTCATTGCTTTCTCCCGTTTTTTTACTTGTTTTTTAAAAGTGAATTCCTTTCGGATTCTAATTCTTCAAGTTTTTTACGAAGTTCCTTTTCTTTTTCAGCCCTGCATTTAGGACATTCAAAATGTTCTCCTGCAATGTAGCCGTGTACTGGACAGACTGAATAGGTCGGGCTGACTGTAAAATATGGAATCCTGTAATTGGTAAAGACTTTTTTTACAAGATCCCTGCATGCCCTCCAGTCTTTTATCTGCTCTCCAAGGAACATATGGAAAACAGTTCCGCCTGTATATTTTGTCTGCAGCTTTTCCTGGTGATCGAGTGCTTCAAAAACGTCAGCAGTGTAGTCAACAGGCAGCTGTGAACTGTTTGTGTAGTAAGGTTCATCTTTGCCGCTTGTTATGATTGCCGGATAATTTGTTTTATCATGCCGGGCAAGACGGTAGGATGTACTTTCTGCAGGAGTGGCTTCAAGATTGAATAATTCTCCTGTTTTTTCCTGATAATCCTGCATTCTCTCTCTCATGTGGTCTAGAATTTCACATGCAAACTTATAGCCTTTAGGATCTACAATGTTTACGCCCAAAAAATTAAGGCAGCATTCGTTCATTCCGCAGAGACCGATTGTGTTAAAATGATTATCCAGAGTTTTTAAATATCTTTTTGTGTATGGAAAAAGTCCGTTGTCTAAAAGCTTTTGAATTACTTTCCGCTTTATGCAAAGACTTTGTTTTGCAAGATCCATAAGGTAGTCGAGCCGTGCATAGAATTCTTCTTCCGTTTTTGCAAGATAGGCAATTTGCGGAAGATTGATTGTTACAACGCCAAGTGAACCTGTAAATTCATCTGAACCAAAAAGTCCTCCGCCTCTTTTTCTTAATTCCCTTTTGTCTAAGCGTAAGCGGCAGCACATTGAACGGACGTCGCTCGGGTTAAGGTCAGAATTTATAAAGTTCTGAAAGTACGGAGTTCCGTATGCACTTGTAATTTCGAACAGCAGTCTGGCGTTTTCGCTGTCCCACGAAAAATCTTTTGTAATGTTATATGTCGGAATAGGGTAGGCAAAACCTCTTCCAACAGCGTCTCCTTCGAGCAGAAGTTCAAGAAAGGCTTTGTTTATCATGTCCATTTCTTTCTGGCAGTCGCCGTATTTAAAATTCTGCTCTTTTCCGCCTACGATTGCTTTTTTGTTTTTTAAATCTTCCGGGCAGATCCAGTCAAGCGTAATGTTTGTAAACGGAGCCTGAGAGCCCCAGCGGCTTGGCGTGTTTACTCCATAAATATAACTTTGTATGCACTGCTTTACGGCTTTGTAGTCGAGGTTGTCTGTTTTTACAAATGGAGCAAGGTAGGTATCGAATGAAGAAAAAGCCTGGGCACCCGCCCATTCGTTTTGCATGATTCCAAGAAAATTTACAATCTGGTTAACGAGTGTAGAAAGGTGAGAAGCCGGTTTTGAAGTAATTTTGTCTGGAACTCCGCCTAATCCTTCCTGAATAAGCTGTCTTAAAGACCAGCCGGCACAATAGCCGGAGAACATCGACAGATCGTGAATATGAAATGCACAGTTTTTGTGAGCTTCTGCGATTTCCGGAGTGTAAATGTTTTTAAGCCAGTAATTTGCCGTTACGGTTCCTGAGTTATGGAGAATAAGTCCACCGAGCGAAAAATTGACATTTGCATTTTCTTTTACGCGCCAGTCGGACTGAGCCAGATAACCGTCCATTGTTGCGTTTATGTCGAGCATGAGCGATTTCTGGTCACGGATGGCTTCGTGTTTTGCACGATAGAGAATGTAAGCTTTTGCAACTTCAACTTCTTTTGCTTCGATAAGGACGTTTTCAACAACATCCTGAATTTCTTCAATTGCAGGAATTGAATGAGCTCTGCGGCCAGCTAAAAGAATCCTTAAATTTTCTTCAACCCTGTCTGTAAGAAGTCTGGCTTTTTCTTCGTCTGGAATTTTCGTTACGGCCTGTATTGCCTTGTTGATTGCGTTTTCAATTTTTATGCGGTCGTATTTTTCGATTGAACCGTTTCGTTTTACAACCTGTCTGAAAAATTCTTTAGTTTCCTGTGCATCATTCGAGCCTAAAAAGCTTCGCCACTGTGGAAAAATAGACTGATCTTCGTTGTTTTCTTTTTTAAATGATTCCACTGTTGTACTCTCCTGTCATGCATTTTTATTTTGTAAGAGCGTAAAGACGCAGTCTGTTTTACCGGTCTTTTTTTATTATTTTGAATCTTTGCTTTTGCCGAGGTTGTTTACTTCATTTATGAATTCGTCGAGGTTTTCAAAATGCTTGTAAACTGAGGCAAAACGTATATAGGCAACTTTATCAAGATCGTAAAGACGCTCAAGAACAAGTTCTCCTAACTGTGTAGTTGAAATTTCCCTGTTTGCTTTTGCAGAAATTACCGCACGGTCTTCTATATCGTTGATTATGTTTTCGATCATGTCCGTAGAAACCGGACGTTTTTCGAGGGCGCGTGTAATTCCTTTTTCGAGCTTTTTGCGGTCAAATGGCTGTCTGCGGCCATCGCGTTTAATGACCATGAACGGCTTTTCTTCAATTCTTTCGTAGCTTGTAAAACGGTAGCCGCAGCTTACACATTCCCGGCGACGACGGATTGATTCCCCGTTTGCCATTGTTCGTGACTCGATTACCTTGTCGTCAAGACTGCCACAGTATGGACAACGCATGTAAATTTATCCCCTCAAAAATAGTGTTTTTTAATAGTTGAGTAATAATAAAACACTAAATCTAGGTTTGCAAGTGAATTTGTCTTATTTATTTTGAAAGATTCCGACTAAGTTTTTTTAACTTTTTGAGGCACGAACTTTTCTTTTTCGCTTTATTAAGGAACATTCAATCTGCTCTAATTCAAAATTTTCTTCATGTTTTTTGTCGTAAATTATAAATGCAAGGATAAATATCATTGACGAATAAGCTAGCCAGTCTGCAAATCTTTGAGCAGTTGTAACTGTGCGTTCAAAGACTGGAATTGCTAGGCTTAACTGCCCCTGTTCAAAAAGCGGAAGTTCTGCGGTGATTTTTCCTGCCGGATCAAGAACAACCGTGCAGCCAGAATTTGTGCAGCGGGCAAGTGTTGTCCTGAATTCAATCGCACGGTAGGCGGCAACGGCATAATGCTGGTATTCTGCGGAACGGGTTTTTGACCAGGAATCATTTGTAATGTTTATAAAGACTTCGGCTCCTGCTTTTGAAAGTCCCCTGAAGACGTGACCAAAGGCATCGTCAAAGCAGATCGGAAAGGCGACCATGGCTGTTGTCTGTTTCTGAACATTTTTATTTTTTATGAGAGAAATTATTTCTTCGGTGGAATTATCTTTTTGAGACGTTGAAAGAGGAAGTTCAAAAACTGTATTTTTAGAGCCTGCCGTCCAGCCGTACGAAAATCCTGCAATTTTTTTTATGAATTTTCTTACAGGTTCATAATCTACAAAAGGAATTGCTTCTGCAAACGGAACAAGATGAAGTTTTGAATATGCCCCGGCGTATTTTCCGTTTTTATCAAATAAAAGTGCGGCATTTGAATATTTGTGTCTTTCGTTGTCTAAGATCAGTGCCCCGCCGATTACAAAAGGAACTTTTTTTTCTGCAATGAATTTTAAAAGTGGTTTTTCATCCGGCATAACTGTATAAAAACCTTCAGATGTGGGCCACCTTCTGTTTAAAATTCCTTCGCTCCAGACAACAAGGTCAGCCGAAAGTTTCTGTTCTTTCAGACACTTTAAGCCTTCGTCTGTGAGTTCCTGGGAAATTCTGATTCCTTCCATTTCGTTAGCGCGTAAAGTGTCGAGATCCTGCTGAACAAGAACTGTGTTTATCTGCTTTACCGGGCTGCGTGGCTTTGTGTATTGAACTGTTCCATAAAAAATAGAAATTGCAAAAAGTGCAGCAGCTGCCTTTACTGCAAGAGTGTAAGCCTGTCTGATCTTTAAAATATTAAAAGTGTTTTGTTTTGAAAAAAATATTAGAATTCCCTGTGCGGCAAGAGCATTAAAAAGAGCAAAAAGAAAAGAAACTCCGTATTGCCCCGTAATATCTGCAATCTGCATGATTACTGGCCAGCGCAGGGCTGTCATTGAAAGAGTTCCCCATGGATAGGCTAAAAATCCTGTTGACTTGCACCATTCATAAATAACCCAGATACAGGCAAAATAGAAAACCTTAATTAAAACAAAAACGGGTGAACTTTCCTTATTTTTTTTTGAAAATGGATAAAAAAGAATGAGGGCAATAAAAGCTTCGATAAAAGCAGTTCCAGCGAGGCTCGCTCCGAGCGTAAAAAAGGCCATTCCCTGAAAATTCTTCAGCCAGAAACTTGAAAGAAGGTGAGTAAAGCCTCCGTGGAGCCAGAACAGCCAGAATGCCTCCTTATAGCTTTTACAGTTTGAAATTACGATATAGAGCGGAATAAGGGAAAAAAGAGCAATAAGAGGACAGCCGGTTAAAAATAATTCATTAGGAATTGCCAGCGCAAGAAGGAGCGCAGAAAACAAGGATAAAAAAACTTGTAAAAACGAAGACATTATAATATTATTTTATAAGTATTGTTTTTTTTTAGCAATATTTTGAACATAACATACAGCGGTGGGGAACAATGGATAATTCAACTAATGCCCGGGAAGAGCACAGTCGGGAATATCACAACGAAAACCCGGTAATTGCCTGTGCAAACGGCAGGTTTCATCTTATGGGTGAACACTGCTGGTTTTCAAAAGATAAAACACTTTCGATGGTTGTTGACCTTCCTGTTTATGTCTGTGTTTCTAAAAGAGACGATTCTGCATTCAGGTTTTATTTTCATCAGCTCAACGACAGAAAACGTTCGAGCCTTCCTGCCTTAAAATTCAAAAAAGAAGACCGATGGGCAAATGCAATCAAATCTGTAATTTACGGTTTTTCTTCCGGCGGGTTTGAACTTTTTGGAATGGATTTTACGGTTTATTCTTCTGTTCTTCCGTCTGCCGGATGTGGAATTACTACGGCAATTAAAGTTGCCTGTGCCTACGCAATCAGAAAATTAGCCGGATTGAACTGTTCGGATGCCCAGCTTTTACATTCAATTGAACTTGGTAACAAACATTTTCTTAACATCGAAAACTATATGGCAGATTATTTTTCTGCAATCTATTCAAAAGAAAATAACCTTATTCTTACTGATTATGCAAAATCTTCATGGGATTTAGTTCCCTTTAATTTTAACGATAAAGTCATTCTTCTTACGGATTCAAAGGTTCCTCGCGTTCAAATGTGGAACGAAGAAGAACTGCAGCAGCCTCAATATGCTCTTTTGCTTGGAGAATTAAAAGACCGCAAGTCTAATGCCTACGGCGGCTGGGTTTACGAAGACAAGCCTACGGATATTGCAGAAGTTCTTTCTGCTGCCCCTGAAGAAATGCGCAGGCGTTTACAGTGCATAATGAAGGAGCACAAATATATTCTCGAAGCTCAGAAATCTCTTGCTCAAGGTGAATTCGGCGGGTTTGCCCGGGCGGTAAATCATTCTCATAAAAACATGCGTGATGATTACGATCTTTCCTGCCCCGAAATTGACTGGATTTTAAAACGTCTGCAGGAAATAAATCCGAATGCAGAAGATTCAAGAAATCCTGTTTCCTGCGGAAGAATTACCGGTAAAGGTTTTGGACGCATGGTTTATACGATTTTAAATCGTTCAGACGAAGAAGCTTTCAGAAACACCTTGGTAGAATTTGACAAAATATTCGGATTCAAATCTTCCTGCTACGAAGTAAAACCTGCCGGTGGAGTCAGAATAATTGAATAATTCAACCCAGAAAAAATACAGGATTCTGCTTACAAACGATGACGGTTTTTATGCTGAAGGCTTGCAGTGCCTTGCCCGCAGCTTGGAAAACGTGGCTGAAGTTTTTATCCTGGCCCCGGATTCCAACCGCTCCGGAGTTTCTTCTCACATAGAAATGAATGTTCCGCTGACCATAAAAAAAATAAAGGAAGGTCAGTTTACAACTTCCGGCTATCCGTGCGACTGTGTCATTACAGCTTTGCGTTCAGAACTTTTTGCAGATAATAATTTTGATGCAGTTCTTTCCGGCATAAATAAGGGCCCGAACATGGGAACTGACTGTATTTATTCAGGAACGATTGCAGCTGCCCGTCAGGCTGTTTTGTACGGGCTTCCTGGAATTGCCCTGAGCGTAAAGTCTGTTCACGGAGATTATTCTCCAGCCGGCTATGACTACAGTGGAATGGCAGATTTTGTTTCAAAAAATCTTGGAGAGCTTATCGCCCTTTTTAAGCCGGGCTGTGTTTTAAGTTTGAATGCCCTGTCTGCACAAAAATATAAAAGAGCAGAGTTTACAAGGCTTTGTACGAGAGATTATCAGGATAGAATTGAATTTGAAGAACTTGAAGAAGGAATTTTGAAAAGTTCTTTCTTTGGCGGAAAGTTAACGACAACCGGACCGGAAAATAATGAATACGATGCTGTAAATTCTGGAAGTATTGCAATTACAAGACTCTTTGCAGAACCCGTTGATTTTCCTGCCTTAGAAAATTCCGTTCCTGATTTCTGCTTTTAATTTTTATAAGGAAGACCTGATATGGCAAAAAAAGAAAATAATTCACCTCTGTCAGAAGGAATTTCGCTTTACAAAAAAGGCGATTTTACAGGTGCACTGACATTTTTTATTTCACTTCCGGACGATTCCAAGATAGATAATATTGAACTTGCATATTACATTGGTCTTTGCTATACAAAACTTGAACGCTACGACGATGCCCTTTTGTATCTTGAACAGGTTGTAACTTCTGCTTCTGAAAGTCCAAGGGTTTTGCAGTGCCGTTATCTTCTGGCAGTTATTTACGCACTTGTGGGCAAGAAAAAACTTGCAGATTTTGAATTGAATAAACTTCTTGAATTAGGCTATAAACCTGCAAGCGTGTATGCTTCACTTGCCTATGTTGCCTGGCAGCAGAATGAAGTTGAAAAATGTCTTGATTATTATAAAAGGTCAATTGATGCAGATCCTGAAAATCCGACTGCATTAAACGGAATGGGCTATGTTCTTGCTTGTCAGGACAAAGATCTTGCAAAAGCTCTTTCTTACTGTAAAAAGGCTCTTAATAAGGCTCCACAGTCGCCGGCCTGCCTTGATTCTGTCGGCTGGGTTTATTATAAACTCGGATTAAAAAACGATGCTGAAAAATATTTAAAACAGGCTTATGCTCTTAGTCCACAGAATGCAGAAATTATCGAACATTTAAAAATTGCTCAGGTGGAAGTTGAATAAAATATGAAAAAAATCATTAAATCTGCTTTTTTTGCTACACTTTTTTTTACCTGTTTCAGTGCATTTTCTCAGAACGGTATTTTTAACAGCGAACAGGCTCTTGCAAAGAGTTCAACAGGAGCTCGTTCTGCAAATGCCGGTTTTGCCGAAGAAGAATTCAGAAAAGGCGTGCAGGCTTATTACCGCGGAAGTTATAACGATGCAATCCTGGAATTTGAAAAAGCCCTTTCTTATCTTCCGACAGAAAATGTAATCCTGGAATGGCTGGGAAATGCCTATTACCGTTCCGGCCTTGAAGGAACAGCCTTAGCTCAGTGGCAGACTGCAAGCGATAACGGGTGGGGCGGACTTTTATTAAAAAACAAGATTGAAATTGTGCGCGAAAGAAGAATTTCAAATAATTCGTACGAAAGCCCGATTAAATACACAGAAAGCGGAAGTTATCCCGGAGTGACCGGCGACGGAAAAAGACTTGTTTTCAGTCAGCCGGTTTCCATTCTGCCGAATAACGACGGTTCAATGTGGATCGTTGCCTATGGTTCAAATGAACTTTTAAGAATGGACATTAACGGTTTTGTTTTTAAGAGAACTAACGGACCTGTTGCAGGTTTTGACCGTCCTATGGACATAATCCGCCTTTCTGATGGAAACGTTCTTATCAGCGAATTTGCCGGCGACCGTTTAAGTGAATTTGACGCAAACGGAAACTTTATAAAGTCCTTTGGTTCAAAAGGACTGGGAAATGGAAATCTGTCTGGACCTCAGTACCTTGCCTGCGACGAAAACGGAAATATTTATGTTTCTGATTTTGGCAACGCAAGAATTGATGTATTTGATAAAGACGGAAAACCTCTTTTTTATTTTGGCGGAAAAACTTTTGGCAAAACAGGCTTAAAAACTCAGAACTTTGAAGGCTTAAAGGCACCGACAGGACTTGCATATTCAGCTGGAAATATTTTTGTGGCAGACGCAGCGACAGGTGCTGTCTATCGTTTTGACACAGCCGGAAACTATCTTGGGCTTTTGTGTCTTGAAAATACTTTTATTCACCCTGAAGCAATGAAAAAATGGGGCAAATACCTCGTTTTGTGTGATACAAATAAAATTTATTCAATCGACAGTGACACAGGAAGCGTTTTTGAAAACGTAAATACTGGAAATGCTCCTTCAAAAGTAACTTGTGCAGTTCCAGATGTTAACGGAAATCTCCTTGCCTGTGACTTTTTAACGAACGAAGTTTATGTTATGGCAAAAATGTCTGAACTTGTCGGTGGGCTCTTTGTTCAGATTGAAAAAGTAAATGCATCTGCCTTTCCTGACGTACGGCTTGAAGTAAAGGTTGAAAACCGTCACCGTCAGGCCGTTGTAGGCTTAAAGGAACAGAATTTTGTTATTACGGAAAATAAGGGCGGAGTTCTTAATTACAAATTTGAAGGGGCTGCTTTTGTAAATGATGTTGCAGACATTACCCTTGTAATTGACCGCAGCTATGAAAGTGAAAATTATCGAAAGGCAATAGAAACTTCCGTACAGGAAATTGCTGCTGCAATGAACGGAAAAGGAACTTTAAGGATTGTTACTTCCGGCGAACTGCCTGTGCAGGAATATGAAGGCTCTCCTCTTGGAGCTCTTGAGTTTAGCTTAAAGAGCGTAAAGAATCCTCTTACAAAAAAATGTACGATTGATATGGCAATCCGCCTTGCTGCAAACGGACTTATTTCTGCAGAAAAAAAACGTGCTGTAATTTTAATAGGTACGGGGCAGCTTACGGAAAATGCATTTGACCGCTATGGACTTACTGAACTTTCGACATATTTAAACAATAATTCAATTATTCTTTCTTCTGTTGTCGTAAAAGAAAAGGCTGTTTCTAAGGAACTTGAATACCTGTCAGCCCACACCGACGGAAACGAATATTATGTTTACAGAAGCGAAGGCTTAAAAAACATTGTAAAAGATATTATCGACATGCCGAATGGAGTTTATGTTCTTTCATTTACTTCTTCCCAGTCTACAAATTTTGGCGAAAAATACCTTCCTGTTGAAGTTGAAGCCTACCTTATGAACCGTTCCGGAAGAGATGACAGCGGTTACTTTGCTCCACTTTATTAGTTCGAATGTCGAGTTTCAATAAAAGCATATCAAATAGCCTCTCGTCGAGAAC
>CAVEBK010000009.1:19502-55577 GCA_963613915.1 uncultured Collinsella sp. | reverse complement strand
TAGGAGAGGTTCTGACACAAACGCACTTTGCGCTTGTCGCAACCGTGCGGCTTGTTGGCAGGTTCTCGACGAGAGGCTATTTGAAGTAGTTTTTATGAATATCGACATTTGATTTATGGTTAATTGAAAAGCGCGTTCAGCAGAATGCGCTTTTTTTATTTACGGCTCATGAGCCGGTGAAAATATGAAGCGAAGCATGCGGCCTGCTGGCAGGTTCTCGACGAGAGACTGTTTTATAGGTTTTTAGTTGAAACTCGACAATCATACAGATAAATCTGTATTTGTACTGCTTGAAAATTGAAAATGAGGTCTGCTTATGTTAAAGTTTTATAAAAAGTGTTTTAATTGTTTTGCGGAGGATTTTATGAAAAAAAGTTTTTCCTTCCTGTGTTCGGCGATTCTTTCTCTATTAGTTTTTTCCTGTGCCGAAGTCCGGACTTCTTCTGTATCTGTAAAAATTCCTGAAAGTGTCGCCCGTACTGTGACTGAAGGAACTTCTGACGATACGGATTTTACTCTTGTTGTAAAAATAAGCGGAGATTATTCCCTCGAAAAATCTTTTAAAATTGAAAAATCAGCTTTAAGTTCTACTCAGATTTTTACGATTGAAGACCTGCCTGCCGGTGCTAAAATCAGCATGGAAGTTTCTCTTTTGCAGGACTCTGTTGTTTATTACAAAACCGGCGAAGCAGCCAGTCTTACTCTTGCTGCAGGCGAAAACTCTGCAAATATTGAACTTGAGCGGGCTACAGGAAGTGCGGATATAAAAAATGGTGAACTTGACCTTTTTGTTAACGGGTCTGAAATTACTGATGAAACAACAGTTCACTCTGTTTCTTTTGACGAAACCGTTAAATTATATGCCTATACAAATCTTTCTGTAACGTCGTATATCTGGAGTTTGAACGGAACTGATTTTCTTGAACAGACAGAAGCAGAAACTTTTACCTGTACATTCAGTCAGCTGGACGGGGTTATTCTGGACGGAGAAAACGTTATTTCCTGCACCGCCGTTACAGATGAAAATTCCATAAAGATTTCAGAATTTAGATTTAAAATCACAGACGAAGAAACTGGAGAATAATTTTTTTTACCAGGTTTAATTTCTAGTTATAAAAAGTATGGAGGAAAGAGGAAGATGAAAAAAATTAGTTTTTTTTCGATTGCAGTGTTTGCTCTTGCAGGGCTTTTTTGTGGATGTTCTAACATAACAGAGGCAAAATCAGAAGCAGCAGAAAGCGGCACAATGGTTGTAAAACTTGCCCTGGATGAGACGAGGGCAATTAAAGCTGTTGAGTACGACGTGTCTGATGTAAAAGACTGGACTTTGTCATTTACGGGAACAATCCTTGGCACAGAAAAAACATACGAGTTTTCTACAACGGCAAATGACGAAGATAAAAAAGCTGTATGGGATAATTCCAGCACTTTTACGGTTAAAAAAATTCCAACTGGAACTTATTCATTAAAAATTACAGGAACTGGAACTGATTCCAGCAGCAATACTTTTACTCTTTGTGGCTCAAAAACTGGCTTTACTGTAAGTGCTGACAGCGTAACAAGCGAGGCTGTCGATATTCACTTAAAAAGCGAAAGTACAGGAAGCCTTAGTTTAACTTTGTCTACAGAAAATCTTACTGATAATGGAAGTCTTACTGCTAACAATATAAGCTATTTTAAAGCTGTTTTAACGCCTGCTGGTGGAGTGAATAATGGAGAGACAATAGAATTAACTTCCACTGACGGAATCAGTGTTGATGACAGCGGTAATGTAGTTCTTTCTAAAAGTGATATTCCTTCCGGCTGGTATGTGCTCAAGTTTGAGTTTAACGACGGAACAAATCAGTACAAATACAGAATAAACGAATACAATGTTCAGATTGCAGACGGCATTACTACAACTGCAGAAAAAACTCTTTCCTGCGTAACTCAAGAAACTTATTACGCAACAAATTCAACTTCTACATATAATGGTAAGTCAAAAGCTTGTCCTGCTAACCTTACAAACCTGCTTGGCAACCTTGCTTCTTCTTTACCGGATGTTACAGACATTTCTATTTATATGACAGACGCTGACGAAGATGCAGAAATTGACGTTGCTGCCATTACAGAGCTGCAGACTGCACTTAGCAAAAATATTGATGAAAAGAAATATAATTCAATAAGTATTTATAATTCTTCTGATACAGAAAATGCAGTTCTTCTGGTTAACAACAGCAATTCTGATGTTACCGGCGTAGAAACTGTAATAAGAGGTTCTGTTACTGTAAGTGCGACGGACAATAATACGGATTTTGCTGTTTCTTCTGTAACGCCGGCTACAGTTTCAATGATTGTTACATTAAAAAACGGTGCGGTTTTGAATACGCAGTCGATAAACTTTGGTAATTCTACGATTGCATTCAGGACGGTTGATTCTAGTGCAGACGCGGATAACTTTACGGCTTATGTTTCTTCTCCTTTTATAACATATTTGAGCACAGACGTTAATTCTATTGAAAAATCGCTTTTACTGTATGCTTATGACGGCACAGAAGCTTTAGACAACTGGTCTTGTATATGTAAGGAAGAAACAACTGGTTCTGACAGCGACGCAACAACAACTTACAGTGTTTATACAGTTCCTGCAGCAGGCGCAACCAGCAGTATTGTAAACCTGGCAGAATCTGCTGCTATTACGGCTGCAGACGACAGTTCTTCTTACACAAGCGGAAGTAAGATTACTTACACAGATGCTGATTTAACTTTTAGTCTGAGCGGACTTGAAGGAATTGAACCTTCTTCTTATCAGTGGCAGTTGAACGGCAGTGTCGTTGGAACAGACAGCACACTTGTGCTTAATCCGACAGAAGCTGAGGCAATTTTGCCAGATGACGGAAATACACTTGCCTGCTACATTGTTGTAAATTCTACAGTTTATATTGCAGAAATGACTTTTACTTTTAAGTCTGACTACAACACAAATGCGGTTTATGTGGACAGCGAAACTTCTTATAAATCTGTAATTATGCAGACCGCTTTTGATGATTCTGCAGATGGCACTGCTGTTATGTCAGATACTTCTTCTTCTGCCTATTACACTTTTGACGCAGATGGAAATATGTACGCTGCAACCTGGGGAAACAGTCTTTCGCTGTATAAATATGTAAAAACTGTTTCGTCGGGTAATTTTTCTTCTACACGGTATGTTTTTAACGAGTTTAGTGATATTACTACACAACCTGCGTACGCAGACATTTGCTATGACACTGTAAACGACCTTGTTTATGTTTTATGGACAATAGCAGACACAAGCAATAACACAACAACTTATTCTTCAACAGTTTACGCATTTACATGTGCAGACTCTGCCTTTGCTTTAGCTGCCAGCACTACAGTTTCTGTTCCGTCGGGTTATACTTCAACTATTGCAGGTAAGTTCTCGCAGATTGCTGTTAACGGCTCTGATGTTTACCTTGCGGATGCAGATTTAAATGTCTTAAAAGTTGATTTTACTGTAAGCCAGACAGACTCTGGTGTAACTGTAACTCCTGGAACACCTTCTGTACTTAGCCTGGGGACAACTCTGAAAACTACAGTTGGCATAGACAGTACTAAATACGACTCTGATGGCTGGGATTCATCTGAAATAACGGATTTAATCGTAGGCGACGGTTGCGGTAACGAAAGTTCAACCCTGTATGCACTTGTAAGGGAAGCTTCTTCTAGCATTTATGGTGGTGGCGATAGCGACAAGTATTACTTTAGCCGTGGCGCACTGCTTGCATTTGATACACTTTCTACATCTGTCACACCAACTGTACATGGCTGGTCAACAACAGAAACAAAATTAACGCAAGCAACAGACTCTACACTCTGTGCTCCGCTTTATAGTGAAACAGATGCATTCTATGGTCCTGTTCATTTTGCCTGTGTAATGCCTAAAAAGCTTGTAATCGCAGACGACGGTTTTGCAACAAAAGATTCCACAGGTGCAGACGAAAATCTGTACAACAAAGACGGTTTTGTTGTATTTGATATAGAAGCATCTTCGCTTACATATCAAAAAGCGTCTGTTACAATGAGTAAGCCGGAACAGGCAAATTATTCATCTACTTTTACGATTAACTAAAAATTATTGAGCCTTCATTGTTTTTAGCAGTGAAGGCTTTTTTTATACGGAATATGTTAAAAACCAGCGGAATAAAAGTGAGTGTCTGCGTTCCAGTCTGTGGAACTCAGAAATATCTTGCAGGCTGCTTAAAAAGCATTGCAGACCAGCAGTTTGAAGATTTTGAAGTTGTAATTGTTGAAGACGAAAACGACAGCAGTCAGAAAAAGGCTTTAGAAAAACTGACTCAAAAGATTTTAAAAGAATTTAAAAAGCAGATAAAAGGGCGCAATATTTTTGTTCAGTTTATAAAGCATGATAAAAACCGTGGCCTTGTAGAAGCACGCCGTTCAGCAGTCCTTGCCGCAAAAGGAAAATATCTTATGTTTGCTGACAGCGATGACACTCTAAAAGCGGACTCAATTAAAACTTTGTGGCAGACTGCAGCAGAAAGCGGGGCTGAGATTGTGCATGGAACGGCGGAAGTGTGTTTTTGCGGAGAAGTTTCAGATAAAAATTATGCACAAAAACGAAAAGAAGTTATGTCTAAAAAATGTGAACGCGTTTTTTACGGAAGATTAGCTGGAAAAGAAATTTTAAAAGCCTTTTTAGTTGAAAAATCCTGTTCAGGCTTTTTATGGGCAAAACTTTTTGAACGTGAACTTTGCATAAAAGCCTTTGAAAGAATTCCTTTTGTGTACTGCACTTTTGGAGAAGATTTTCTTACATTTTTTTATCTTGCATTGTTTGCAAAAAACTACGAAGGAATTTCTGCAAAAGTTTACAATTACACAGTTAATACAGGAATTTCTTCTGCTAAAAAAATCGACAGCCTGGAAGAATGGAAAAAAGTGTGTTCAACTGCCAGTGTTTTTACGATTATATTAAACGACATTCAGACAGATGAGCAGTTAAGAAAAAATCTTACGGAAGAAGAAATCCTTGCAGTAAAAAATGAATGCAGGTTTTTTGCAAAAAATAATTTACAGCAGCTGAATGCCGTTGTTGAGCCGGAATTAAAACAGCAGGCAAGAATTGAATTATGCGAGTGGTGGGGCAGGCAGATAATTGAAAGTGCAGAAAAAGAACTATGTAAAAAGGACTGAATTTGTGATAGTTTTTATAAAACAAAAATAAAGGAAACAAAAAATGAAAATAGCAGTTTTAGTAAGCGGTGGCGGAACAAACCTTCAGGCATTGATTGATTACGAAAAAAATACAAAAGACTGTCCGTATAAAATACAGATTGTAATTGCAGATACAAAAAAAGCATTTGCCCTTGAACGTGCTCAAAAAGCAGGAATTGAAACAAAGATTGTTTCACCATTTGCAGTTTTGGGAGAAGAAAAAGCAAAACAGGCTTCTAAAGAAGAAAAAAGAATTGCCGTTTCTGACGCTGCATTAAAGGCTGCAAAAGATGCCGGCTGCGACGCAATTGTTCTTGCCGGCTGGCTTACGGTTTTGTCAGGAAAGATTATAGAAGAATATTCAAACAGAATTGTAAACCTGCATCCTGCACTTCTGCCAAAATTCGGCGGAGTCGGAATGTGGGGACACAATGTCCACGAAGCAGTTCTTGCAGCTGGAGAAACAGAATCCGGCTGTACAGTTCATCTTGTTGACAGTGGCTGCGATACCGGAAAAATTCTTGTGCAGAAAAAAGTGCCGGTATTAAAAGGCGATACTCCGGAAACACTCTATGCAAGAATTGCCCCGGAAGAACACAAAGCCATGGTAGAAGGCGTCTGCCGTCTGGCAGAAATGCTTGACTAATTGCGCTGAATATACGTTGCTTTTGGACGGGCTGTAATTATAACGCGTCTGTTCTGTGCCCGTCCTTCTGCAGTTTCGTTTGTTGCTACTGGCTGAGTTCCACCGTAACCACGATAAGAAAAAATTGAACGGTCGAGGCCGTTTTTTACAAGTTCATTTAAAATCGTCTGGGTGCGTTCAATACTGAGCTTCATCTGCCCTGCAGGTTTGTTTACGTCGGCTGTGTGGCCTTCAATCAAAATCGTATAGGCATTGTCCGAATTAATCTTTTTGAGGCTTTCTGCAAGATTTTTTACTTTTGGCAGTTCACTTTTGAGAAGTTCGGCACTGTCTGCAACGAATTTTAAATCGTAGAGAATCTGTATTCCTCTTGCTGTGTCCTGAATAAGCGGTGCGTCTTCTTCCTTAAACAGAAACTGTTTTAAATCCTTTATGTCTGCATAATATCTGTCGTTTTTTTCTGGAACTGAAATTTCTTCGATCAGATTTTTTTTATCAAGAAGAATTACGACTTTTCCCTGTTTTAAAAGTTCAGCATTTTCTGGAATGCACAGGATTTTTAATGCATCGCGCACGGAAATTACGGGGTCAGTCCTGAATCTGCCAAAAACTTTTCTTGCACTTATGTAAAGAGGGTCAATTCCGACACGGTCAGTATAAGTTGCTTCGTTTTCTGTCCAGTCGTAGTGAACAAATCCTTTTTTACTTTCTGTCTGTGGATCTGCCATGTTGCGTTCGTAGATTAAGTTCATGTTTTCGTCCCAGATTTTAGGAAAAAAGCACGGTTTTACTTCGTCTGTGGAAAATTCTCCCTGAACGTCTAACTGTCCGCGGGCGTCTATGATTATTCCTGTGTAGGCGCGGCTTGGAACTGTGTCGAGCGGGCGGGGCGATTTGTAAGGCGTTTTGTGGCGGATTAAAAGTGAAGAAATATTTAATGTATTTAAAAAAGTGTCAATTTTTAAGGTTGAACTTAAGTCAACGAAAATTCCAGGCATTTTTTTTGAATTGTTTACAATCTGTGCAATCTGTTCGAGAGTAAGGTCGTAGGTTAAAACAAGGTCTGAAAGCTGGGTGCTGCTGTCTACTAAAAGTGACAGAAGCGGTTCTTTTACAAGATCCGGCAGTTCCGTTTTTATTCGGTTTTCTGCCGTCATTTTTCCTGCAGGAAGTTGAATCCCTGCTTTTTCGAGATCAAGTGTTACGGAAGAATAAAATGTGTTTTTTGTCCAGTCGATGCTGCTTTTTGACTGCATGTCACCGTTTTGTGCAAAAATAAAAGCTGCATTTAAGAAAAAAAACGAAATAAAAGTCAGAATTGATTTTTTCAATTTTGTTCTCCCTGTTGCCCCGGACTTGAGTTAAAATCTCTTTGTTCAGTTTGTCGTCTTAAGGTACAAAGTAATCAAGCGTTCACTACATCTTTTATTTTCGGCATTTTGCTATTTTATATAAAGTTTTTTGCCGGTTTCTAAAGGTGAACCTTCTCTTAAATTGTTCTTCTTTTGAATTTCTCTGACACTCACTCCATATTTTTTAGAAATTGACCACAGTGTTTCGCCTTTTTGCACAATGTGTATTGTCTGTGCTGCCTGAGTTGTTTGCGCTGCCTGTTTTGTAATTTCTGCGATTGCAATTTCTGCACTTTTTTTCATTCCAGACGGCAGGCGCAGTTCGTATTTTTCGTCTGGCGGAGTTGAAGCAGTTAAAAGTGCGCTGTTGAGTTTTTTTAAGATTGAAGGCTCCATTTTTAATTCAGAAGAAAGCAGATCAAGCGGAATCTGTGTATTGGTTGTAATGTAGTCAAAATCTGCATAACGGTTGGAAGTCGTAATTTTCGGCAATTCAATTTTGTAAGTGCCTGCATTGTCCGAAAGTTCTGCAATTGCCAGAAGTTTCGGCACATATTGAACGCTCTGGTCCCTTAAAAGTCCGTTTTCTGCAATAAACCAGAATGTTTTTACCTTTGCTTTTGAAAGAATTTTTTCCATTGCTCCGGCACCGCAGTTGTAAGCTGCAATTGCAAGCGGCCAGTCCTTAAATTGCCGGTAATTGTCCTGTAGTTTTTTTAGTGCGGCGTCTGTGCTCTTCCATGGATCGTAGCGTTCGTCAATAAAGTCATTTTTTTTTAAAAGTCCTTCAATTGAATTGTCCATAAACTGCCACAAACCTTTTGCTCCGCTTCTGCTGACCGCCATTGGTTTGTATTCACTTTCTACGACCGGCAGATATTCTAAGGCAGAAGGCATTCCACGCTTTTTTAATTCCTGTCGCACATAAAGACGGTAAAGTTCTCCGTTATCGAGAATGTCATAAAGCTGCTGCTTTCCAAATGAAGTTGTGTATTGTGCAATATATTTTTGAATCTGATTTTGCGCGTAGGACGAACCGGGAATTTTTATTCCACCAATCAAAGAAAATTGCGGCGTCTGTTGAGCACTTTCTTTTTCAATAAAATTTAAAAGTTCAGAAAGTTCATCAAAATCAATTTTTTCCAGTAAAGGCTGTTCTTCTAAATTCTGTGCAGCTGATTGGGCAGAAAAAAATGCAAAACAAAGGCAGAAAATGCTCAGCCTTGTAAAATGTCTTATGTAAAAGGCGAATTTACATTTTTTCGCCATAATAAATTCCAGCCCACTCCCATCTTCCGTGAATTTCCGGATCTACAGGAAAATTCACCTTTCTGAAATAAAGATACCAGACAGGCATGTACGGACTCCAGCCGGTTGAACGCAGATAGGCTTCGTTCGGGTTTGAAGATTCATCAAGTTTTTCATTATAACGGATTCTCTGTCCGACCATAAAACCGCGCATGGAAAAATTTTCGAGGGCATTGGCGTCGGTTTCGCTGGATTTCCACGACATTGCAAAAAAATTAACTTTTGAACGGTATTTGTCGAGGGAACGCCAGTCGTACTGACGGATTGCCCTTTTTACGGCAGTTTCCAGAGAAGCAAGTGAGTCAAATGTCCAGTCTTTTGTGGAATTTGAAAAATCAACCATTTTGCGTGCATTTGAATAAGCATCAGGAACGCCCGGAATCTGGATTGTGGAAGCGTCAGGCTGTTTTAAAAAAAGTGAATAGGATTTTAGCGCCTGGTTGTATTCACCTTCTTTTTCGTATTCCATTGCAAGGCGTACATACATTTCCGTAATGCTCACAAGAGAAGGAAAACGGCTTACAAGCTGGTTAAAATACGAAATTCTGTTTGTTGAATTTGTGCTGATCTGAATTAAATGCTGAAGGCACATAAAATGAACCGACTTTCCCTGAACAAGCAGGTCTGAATAATCTTTTAGGATGCGGTCAAAATAATATTCAGCAACAGTGTCAGCTCCGCTTTCAAGATAACTCGAAGCAACCATCAAAAGCCAGTAAGAGTTGTAAATGTCATCCGGATTTTTTTCTACCCAGTCTGTCAGAAAAAGAATCATTTCGTCCTGTTTTTTTGCAGAATGGAGGGTATTTGCAATTCTGTTTATTACAGCGTATCTGGTCTGAGTTGTAAGGTTTTTGTCCTGTAAAAGAGTCTGAAGTTGAACTAAATCTGTTCCGTCTTTTTGAACTTTACACGAAGAAAACAGTGCCAGAAAAAGACATAAAACTAAAGATAATTTTATTTTTAACTTCATATTTTAAACATTAGCAAAGTGCTTTCTTATTGGCAAGGGGGCGAATCTTGTTGTATTCTGTTGTTTAGTATAAAAAATACTAGACCAAATTTGGGCGTATATGCTGCAGGCAGCATACCGGGTCTTGCGGGGTTCCGCGTCTTACGCGCTCCATTCAAAAACTTCGTTTTTGAACGCCTCTGGCGCCCCTCCAGCCCCTTACGCGGTTTTGTACGGATTTTTAACGGAAACTTAAATTGAAAAAACTTTCGGCATTAACATTGAACATGGTTTTAGTTCTCGGCGTTGTGTGCATTCTTGCAGGAGTGTGCTGTTTTCCGCGTCTTGCAAGTCATTTTAATGCCCGCGTTGAACCATGGACAGTAATCCTTACAATCGTTGGTGCAATTCTGTTTTATCTTTCAATCGTAAAATTAAATTCAGCCTTTGTTTTTTTTCTTGGACTTTATGCAGTCTTTGCAGGATTCTTTTTTATGATTGTCTGCTCAGGTCTTGTTTCT
This sequence comes from uncultured Collinsella sp., assembly GCA_963613915.1. Taxonomy (GTDB): domain Bacteria; phylum Spirochaetota; class Spirochaetia; order Treponematales; family Treponemataceae; genus Treponema_D. The sequence continues at coordinate 45,581 of CAVEBK010000009.1, read as the reverse complement.
TCCGGACTTGAACGTTTATGGCCCGTTTCGATTATTCTTGCCGGCTTAACTGTTTTTTTAACTGGAGTTACAAAAGACAGAAGAGTCAGGACAACCTATCTTTTTCCTTCAGTTTTTCTGGCTGGAATGGGCTGCTATTTTCTGCTGTTTTCCCTAAACCTTATTTCCATGGGCTTTAGAAAGTGGATTTCAGTCTGCTGGCCGTTATTCCCGATTTTTCTTGGAGTCTGTCTCATCATCCTTTTTTTAATTCAACAAAATCCTTCTTCCAATTTTCCTTACGACAGAAGCGAAGGTGAACTTGAAGAGGATGAAAGTGAATGAAATCTTTTTTTCTCCCAGCCTTTTTTCTTAGCCTTTGTTTTGTGCTCTTTTCGTGCGGTTCTGCTCCAAAGCCAGAAAAATCTTCTGCCCTGGAATCTGACGACAATGCTCAGGCTGTTTCCATTGCAATTCCTGCAAAAAAGGAAAGAAATTTTTTCAGCGGAATTCCTCAGGAAGCTCTTAAAGCTGTGGAAAACGGTTCTCCGGAATCTATAAATCTGGCATATTCAATTTTGCGCAAGGAACCTTCTCTTTACACGGAAAACGAAAAAATCTTATTGAACGTTGCTTATTCTTTAATGACAATTCTCTGGCCAAAGGAAAAGGTGAGCTTTTCTTCATTTGAAATTCCTGCGACAAATTCCTATCTTGGTGCAATTGAGTCGAGTAAACACGGAATTTATGATGAAAGCACCGGCGAAAATGATTTTTTAACACTTGTTCTTCCGTCTTTAGTTTTAGTTACTTCAGAAAGCCGCGACGACTATTATTCACTTTCTGAAAAATCCTTAACTTCTGCCCTGCAATTGAACAGCGAAAGTGTTGTTGCAAATTATCTTATGGGAACTCTTTTACGCAGACAGAATAAGGCAGACGAGGCTTTGCCGTATTTTCAAAAAGCTTACGATAATGCTCCCGATTGTTCAGAAACCGCTTTTTCTTTTGCAGACATAAATTTCAGGGTAAAAAATTATTCGGCATCACTTGAACTTTCAAAATCCCTGGTTAATAAAAATCCTTATGATTCTTCTGCCTTAAAACTTTGTGCAGAAAATACTTTTGCGCTTGGTCAGCTTGAAGAAAGTGAACTTTACGTAGGCCGTGTCCTTCAGCAGGAGCCGGAAAATTCCTATTATGTTCTGTTCAGGGCAAAAATCCTGGTTCAGCGTGGAGATTATATTCGTGCAGCTTCTCTTTTAGACGTTTATGCCCGGTCAAACTCAGATTCCCGCGAATATTTAATCCTGCGTTCAAAAGTTCAAAAAGACTGGAACAAAAACACAACTGCAGCAACTGCAACAATCGAAAAAGCCCTTACTCTTTACCCTGATGATGTAGAAATTATTTTAACTGCAGCAGGTTTGGCTGGAGAAAGCGGAACTAAAATCAACGGAAAGTCTGCCGGCGAACTTGCTTCGATAATTCTTGAAAAAGACAGGGATAATGTTGAAGCAATGAAAATCCAGATTGAAGATTTTGTGAGCAGAAGAATGTGGGCTCAGGCTTACGAAGTCAGTTCAACTCTCCGTAAAATGAAGAATCCTCCAAAAGACAGCGTTTATTCTCATATTGAAATCTGTCTTGCTGCCGGAAAAAAGGACGAAGCCTGGACTTTAGCATCCGAACTTTATTCACAAAACCAGAAAAACGAAACAGTAGTTCAGTCGTATATAAAAGTTCTTGTTCAGACTGGCAGAAAGCAGGAAGCTTCCCGCATAATTGAACAGAATTTTTCAAATGCATCTTCAAAAATGAAAAGTTTTCTCTATTATGAGCGCAGTTTTCTGGAAAATAACGAAGATTCTGTTCTGGTTGATTTGCGTTCAAGCCTTACTTCAAACCCCCGCAATAAAGATGCACTTTTCAGACTTTATGAAATTTATTTTAACAAAAAAGAATACAGAAAAGCCCAGTATTATTTAAAACAGGTCGTTGCAATTTCTCCTGCAGACGAAAGTCTTTTAAAATTAAACGCAGAACTTGAAACGCTTCTGTCCAAATAGACATCTTTTATCTTAACTTGCCACGATATTATCAAAATGTTATTCTTTTAAGGCTATATTTTAAAGAAAAAGGAAGGAAAAAATGTCTTTTATACCTTTGCTTCAGGCTGCACAGGGACAGAATAGCATGCTTATGTCTGTTGTGCCATTTGTTCTCATTATTGCAATTTTCTATTTCTTCATTATTCGTCCACAGAATAAAAAACAGAAAGAAACAGAAAAAATGATCAATGCCCTTAAAAAAGGTGACAAAGTAGTTACAATCGGTGGAATTCACGGTGTTGTAAGTTCAACAAAAGAAAAAACAGTTATCGTAAAAGTTGATTCTGATACTTCAATTGAATTTTCTCGCTCTGCAATTTCTGGTGTTGTTTCTGATAAACCTGCCGTAAAAGCTTCAGCTAAAAAGGCAAAAAAAGATGAACCTAAAAAGGAAGAATCTGCTGCAGAAGTAAAAGAAGCAGAAAATACTGTTGCAGAAAACACTTCTGATTCAAGTGCTGAATCTACAGAAGAAAAATAAATAATTTTTTAGGATGGAATTTTATAAATGAATAAACGAAGTCGTTTTATTCTTATCCTGGTTGTACTTGCTGTTTGTGCTTTGTTTTTAAAGCCTTCAGTTTCATGGTATTTCTGTACACCGGATGAGATTCAGAAAGTGGCTCTCAGTTCCCTTGAAAAAATCAAGGATGAATCTGAGAAGAATGCAAGAGAAGAAGTTGTCGCTTTTAAAGATATGGCAAATAAAGCCCCGGAAACTTCCCTTGATAAGTCTTATGCTTATGTTGTAAAGGCTGCTAAAAAAGCTTATAAGGCAGCAGATAAAGAAGTTCCTGCAGATATGAACGTTGTTGCAGTTCTTTCGGCATTTTCAAGTGCTTCAGAATTGCAGTCTGTTTTTGAAGATCATTATCGTTCGGCATATTTAAAAGCAAAGAATAATTACAATAATTCTGTAAAGCTCGGTCTTGATCTTTCAGGCGGTATGAACATTATCGTAAAGGCAGATCTTGATGCGGCCCTCGAAAAACAGCGTGAATCAGCCGAAGTTGCCAATCCTGATGAATTTAAAGAAAAGGCAATGACTCAGGCTGTTGAAACCCTTACTTCTTCAATTGATAAATTTGGTCTTACTTCTCCTGTTATCCGTCAGCAGGGTGCAGATAGAATTTATATCGAAATTCCTGGACAGGCAGACAGCGAAAGCGTAAGTTCTATTATTCAGGGTAAAGGAAGCTTGAATTTCCGCCTTGTTGATGAAAAAGCAACAAACGCTTTTGCAGCATATTATGCTTCTGTTGGTCCGGATGCATTTAACGCAGACGGTTCACTTGCAGATCCTTCAGTTATTCCTGCTGATACAGAAGTTTTCGGTTATTATACAAAAGATGCTTATGGTCTTGACCAGAGAATCGGTTATCTTGCCGTAAAGAAAGAAATTGCACTTGATGGAAATCATGTAAAGTCTGCTCAGGTCAGCCGTGATCAGACAACAGGTCAGACAGAAGTAAACTTCTCCCTCGACTCTGAAGGTGCAGTTATTTTTGCTGATTTTACAGGCGCACATGTTAACGAACGTCTTGCAATCGTAAATGATGGAAAAATCAAGTCGGCAGCTTCAATCCGTCAGGCTATTACCGGTGGAAACGTAAGCCTTTCAGGTGGTTTCTCTGTTGATGAAGCTCAGAATATTCAGAAAGTATTGCAGACTTCTTACCTCGATGTTCCATTAAAGATTGAAAGCCAGCAGGTTGTTGGTGCTTCTCTTGGACAGCAGGCAATTCATCAGGGAATGATGGCTCTTGCCTTAGGTCTGTGCATGGTATTTGCATTCATGATTATTTTCTATCTTGGTGCAGGTTTTTATGCAGTTGTTGCACAGATTCTTAATATGTACATCATGTTCTCAATTCTTTCTGCATTCAACCTTACCCTTACGCTTTCTTCTGTTGCTGGTATGATTCTTACAGTCGGTATGTCGGTTGATGCAAACGTAATTATTTTTGAACGCATTAAGGAAGAACTTGCAGTTGGTAAATCTCGTGCCGCAGCAATTATTTCCGGATTCGACAACGCTTTCTGGGCAATTATGGACTCTAACATTACAACATTTATTGCAGCCCTGTTCCTGAGTCAGCTTGGTACAGGTTCAATCCAGGGATTTGCCGTTTCTCTTGCAATCGGTGTTTGTTCTTCAGTATTTACAGCCCTTGTAATTTCTCGTCTCATGTTCGACTTTAACACAGAAGTTCGTGGCTTAAAGAAAATCAGTATCGGCTGGGGAGTTAAACAGTAATGAAAAAATTAATTCATTTTAGTAAATTTTTCCCTGCTGCAGTTGTTTTAAGCTCTGTTCTTATTATTGCAGGAATTGTAAGTGTCTGTGTTCGTGGAATGAACTGGGGACTTGAATTTAAACCTGGTCAGAATATTCAGGTTGCAGTTGCAAACGAAGAAGCAACTGCTGACAAAATTACGGAAGTTCTTGCTGCAAAACAGATTAATGCTTCTGTAAAACAGGCAGGAAACGACAATACGTTCCAGATTCGTACAGCAGCCGGAGACAATGTCGAAACTTCTGTAAAAGACATTCTTGGTGCAGCTTACGGCGAAAATAACGTTGTAATTGAACAGAGTCAGTCAATCAGTGCACAGTTTTCAAAATCGTTGATTCGCGATTCGATTGTGCTTGTTCTGGCAACCCTCGTTTTGATTTTTGCTTACACTTTAATCCGCTTTAAGTGGGACGCAGCCCTTGCATCTGTAATTGCGGTTATTCACGATGCTTTGATCATGATTTCTTTCCTTTCATGGTCTCAGCTTGAATTTACTACAACATCGATTGCGGCTGTTCTTACGATTATCGGTTATTCAATCAACGCTACGGTTGTTATTCTTGACCGCGTACGTTCAGATATGAAGATTGTAGAAGCTAAAAGTTTTAAAGACATTCTTGACAATGCACTTACAGCAACTTTGAGCCGTTCTATAATTACAACTCTTACAACATTGTTTGCTGTTCTCGCTCTTGTTGTATTTACAACAGGCGACATCAGAAACTTCTCAATTGCTTTGATTGTTGGTCTTATTTCTGGATGTTATTCTTCAATCTTTATTGCAGGTGCTTTCATTGCTGCAATCCGCAAAAACTGGAAGCCAGCTGCAGTTTTACCAGGCGTAAATGCTGCAAATTTTAATGCTGAAGAATAATTTTTAGGTCTATTACTTGCCACAGATTTTAATCTGTGGCATTTTTTTTTCTCTTTTGCTAATATTCTGCAATGCAGATAATTCGTGCTGAAAAAATGGGCTTTTGTGCCGGGGTTCGTCATGCAGTAATGACGGCAGAAGAGGCTCTTAAAGAAAATACAGATGCAAGGGTTTATTCTTACGGACCTTTAATTCATAATCCGCTTGCATTAAAAAAGTTTGAAGAACGTGGATTAAAAATTCTTTGTGAAGAAGAAATTCCTTCAATAAAAAAAGAAGATACAGTTGTAATACGTGCGCACGGAATTCCTCCTGAAATTTCAGAAAAACTGGAACAGACCGGAGCCCGGGTTTTAGACGGAACCTGTCCGATCGTAAAGACAAATCAAAAAAAATGTGCTTCTTTTGCAAAAAACGGCTGTGTAATTTTTTTTACCGGAGATGCCAACCACGGCGAAGTTATCGGCATTGAAGGTGCTGCCAGACGATCGGCAGAACTTGCAGGCAAAAAAGCTGATTTTATTCTGATAAAATCTGTTGAAGAAGCTTTGAATCAAATTCAAAAAAAAGAAGAAGAAATTTTACAGAAAAAAGAATTTGTCCTGCTCAGCCAGACAACATTCAGCGTCAAGCTTTTTGACGAAATTGCTTCGTTACTAAAAGAAAAAATCCCGGAAATAAAAATTTTCAGAACCATCTGCCCTGCAACTTACGACAGGCAGGACAGTCTTGCTGACCTTTGCAAAAAAGTTGATGGTGTTCTTGTTATTGGCGGAAAAAACAGTGCAAATACAAACCGGCTTTACGATAAAGCAAAAAGTTTGTGTTTGCATTCAGCGCTGATTGAAAATGCTTCTGAAATTCCTGAAGAATTTTATAATCTGGAGCGGATTGGTCTTACGGCCGGTGCAAGCACCCCGGATGATGTAATTGATGAAGTTGAAAAAAAACTGACGGAAAATAATTGTTTGTTTTGATTTTTTCGGGAATCGTAATTTTTAGTTTTATTTTAGATTTTGTTCATAGCATATATTATACTTTTCTTTAGTGGGAACCTCTGAAAATTGCAATTTTTAGAGATACCCTAGTATATCTGCCTTGTAGCTGAATTTTTTTACTGGAAGTCAAAATGAAAAAAATCACCAGAGTTTTTATATTATTCCTTGCCTGCATTCTTTGTGCCTGTTCTTCTGTTAAGGTTGAAGATGTTGAACTGGTTGAACAAGTTGAACAGTCTGAAGGGGAAACTGGCGGCACTGCTGTAGAAAAAAAACATCACACTAAAAAAGTTAAACCAATAAAATATAATGAAGAAAAATATTTAAAAGCTTACGAACAGCGCGATTATTCAACCTGCCTGGGAATGATGCTATATAAAACAAGAAAAAGGGCGGACATAAGGGACAGTCTTGACCTTGCAATGCTTTATTTTATTACTGGAGATTATGAGCAGGCATCGCTTGTTTTTGAAAAAACTGATGTTCAGATGTTCGACACCCTTACAAAAAGCATAACAAAATCAGTTGGAAAAGCAATTGCTAACGAAAATTTAAAAGAATATACCGGCAATGTTTATGAATATCTTTTAGTCAATACAATGAACTGCCTTTGTTATTATTTACAGGGCGATTTAAACAGTGCGGTAAACCAGCTTACAAAACTTTCTGACGTAAAACTTCCTGAATACAGACGGCTTTATGGCGAAGTTTTAGTTCAAAGCGGACTAGATCCTTCGGTTCAAAATGAACTGGATTCTGATACAAAATCGCTTGGAACTTACGGCATTGATTCTTCTGTTTTTACATCTGCTTCGCCACAGAAACCGACAGAAAAAGATGTTTATAAGGAATCTTCACTTGCGCGTTATTTAAGTTTGATTTTGCGTCAGGCAGACGGAGATAAAAGCCAGATTGATTCGGATTCAATGGTTTTAAAATCGCTTACAGGTGATTTTGATTCAGAGGATGCTGCAATTCCTTCTGGAAAAGGCCGTATAAATGTTCTTGCGCTTGCAGGTTTGATTGGAAAACAGGTTGAAAAGGATTTGTATTTCCCTTCTAAATCTACATATTTTTATATTCCGACCGGAAATTCTTCCTATAAGCTTCTTCCGGTTCAGTTTAAATTTGTTCATCCTTATTACGAAAAAAAATCGACTGTAAAAGGGGTTGATGTAGTTTTAAATAATGTTGGAACAAAAGAAACTGTAATAATAGAAAATTTTAATTCTAATCTTGAAAAATCTGTTAAACTTAGAGCCAGAAAAGAATACAAGGCTAGTATGAGCCGTAGTATTACAAAAAAAGTGAGCGGAATTGTTGCAGGAATTGCCAGCATAAATGCCAGTTACGAAGGATTAAAGTTTCTTCCGAGCCACGGAATTGCCTATTCTCTGGCGTCCATTGCTTTTGACGGACTTTGTGCTTCTACTGCTGCCGGACTTTCTGCCATTGATTTTACGGAAACTGCGGATATCCGCCAGGGAGAATTTTTCCCGGAATGTGTAACTGCTGCAGGCTTTAGTGTTCCTGCAGGTTTATACAGTGGAAAAGTGGTTTACCGCTTTGCTGATGGAAGCGTTGTAGAAAAAACTTTTGAAACGGAAGTAAAAGAAGGAAAACCTTCTCTGGTTGTTTCTTCTTGTATAAAATAGATTTATTAGAGGTGATTTATGAAATCAAAAATTTTATTTGCAAATCTTGTGATTGTTTCTTCATTGTTCTTCTTTTCCTGCGGATCTACTTCTGTAAAAAGATACGATGCAAATGAAAGCGTAAAGGATTTGAGCGGATACTGGAACGATAATGATGTTAATCAGGTTTGTACAACTTTAATTGATTCCTGCATAAAGTCAAAACGTGTTGCTGATTTTAAAAATACAACCGGAAGAACTCCTGTTGTAATTATTGGAACCATAAAAAATAAAAGCGTTGAAAGAATTGATACTTCGATTCTTTCAAAAAGATTCCAGAATGTAATTATCAATGACGGAACTTTGGAATTTGTTGCAGATGCAAATCAGAGGGAAGAACTTCGTGCAGAAAAATATGATCAGGCAGAAAATGCTTACGAAACTGCAAAGTCAATTGGTAATGAAACAGCGGCTGATTTTATGCTTCAGGGCAGTGTAACAACAATCGTAGATACTGACGGCAGACAGCAGGTAAGAACTTACCAGGTTGATATGCAGCTGATTGATCTGGAAACAAACAAAATTATCTGGTCAGATCAGAATAACGATATTAAAAAATATATAAAAAAATCAGCAGTTAAATTTTAATTCTGATTTTTTTAGAAATGAAGTTTTTAAGGGTTTTTATGAAAAAAAATATTTTTCTTCTTTTCTTTATTTTCTCTGCGTGTCTGCTTTTTGCTGCAAAAAAGAAGGAACCGGACTGGATAACGCTTCCTGCAAGTGTTTATCCGTCTGAAACTTACTTGAACGGAATCGGTTCTGGACAGACTCGTGAAAATGCAGAACTTGAAGCCGTAAAAAATCTTTCTGCTGTTTTTGGACAGACAGTTAAGACAAATACTGTTGCATCTAAAAAAATGGAACAGGCTCTTGAACAGGGAAAAGTTGCATTTTCTTCAACAGAAAACTTAGACCAGACTATAACAAGCCAGGTTGAAGCAGAAAATCTTATTGGAATTGAAGTTGCAGAATATTTTTATCAGAAATCCGAAAAAAAATGGTATGCAGTTGCAGTCCTTGACAGAAAAAAAACAGCTGCAGTTTACCAGGATCTGATTAAAAAAAATGACAGTGCTGTCAGACGTTCTGTAACAGAAGCAGAAAAGAATTCTGATTCTTTTTACGGCTATAGCGAAATAAGTTTTGGGCTTGATGTTGCCCTGCAGAATGACAAACTGCTGAAAAATCTCATGATAATTGATTTTGAATCCGGAGAAGCAGTCAGCAAAGAAATTGTTTCCTCTAAGGATATGCAGCTTGCAAAAAAACAGTTTGCCGAAGGCATTACGATTTATGTTGATATAAAAGGCGACATGGACAATAAAATAAAGTCGGCATTCCAGGATATTTTTTCAAATTACGGTTTTAAAACTTCTGCCGTAAAAAAGGAAAAATATGTGCTTGCCGGCAAATATTCATCAGAAATTTCTGCAAAAGGAAAAATAACTTATTGCGTTTATACTCTGGATATGGATTTTTCTGATTTTTTGAGCTCTGAATCTTTGTTTGCAATAAATTTAAAGGGGCGGGAAGGTGCTCCGGCAGAATCTGATGCAAAAAACAGAACATACAGGGTTCTGGAAAAAAATATAGGAACGGAATTCAGCAGGAATTTTGATTCCTATATGAATAATCTTTCCTTTAAATAAGGGGAAGTTGCCTTTAAAAGCTACAGTTTTTTAAGGCTTTGTTAAGGTTGAATTCTAAATTCTGCCAGAAAAATTGACGGTTTTTAGATTTATAGGTTTGCGTTGCAGACTTTTTATTAAATGTTGTTTTTGCTTTTGGGCAAAACGATTTTAAAACTTAAGTTAAATAGAAAATTGATATTTTTTATTTAATTTTTATTGGAGAAAAAAGATGAAAAAGACTATTTTTATTCTTTCTGTTGTAGCAGCCGCTTTATTGACAAGCTGTGGAACAACAAAAGTTGCTGGTTCTGGAATTAAAGGTAATGCAGCAAAAGTTCAGAAAAATTATGTAACAATTCTTGACTATCAGGGTGCTTCCTTTGGCTCAGAAATTCCTCAGTGGGTTGTTGAAATTGGAAACGGAAATTATTCTGCTGATTATCTTTCTCCAATTATGCCGGGAATCGCTGGTAAAAAGCCTTTCGTTGTTGTTGCCCGCGGTGACAATCTTGAATTTACAAAGCAGTGGGCTGACCTTGTTGATGTAGAAGTTCAGGTTGGTGACGAAATGCAGAGAATCGTTGGAAAAGCAGTTTCTGCAGCTCAGAAAGGCCGTTCAAAACAGTCTGGCGACGTAAAAGAAGCTACAACTTTAGAGCAGGAATTAAATATGTATAAACAGGCTGTTTCTGCTGTTGAATTGAATGGTCTTGAAAAGATTGCTTCGTACTGGATTCAGAAGGAAGTTAAGGCTTCTAAAAATGCAAAAGAATCAAAAACTTACTACGAATATTATGCAGTTTGGGGAATGGCTCAGAAACTTTATGATATTCAGATTCAGAATGCAATGAACAGTGTTGAAGACAACACAGCCGAAGGAAAGGCTTTAAAAGAAGCTTTGTCACTTAAATTGCAGAACATGATGATTACTTCTAATAACGAAGAAATCAATACTGAAGCCGAAGATGTTTTAGACGCTAAATAAACTTTGGTTTTTAGGTTCGGGCTGTCTGGTAAAGTGTGCACTGCATATTTATAGGCAGCCCGATTTTTTTATAAAGCAAAATTGCTGAAGGCTGGTTTTTATTCAGGTGGTTTTATGATTTTTTTAAGAAAAAAAGCTTTTGTTTTAATTTTTATTCTCTTTTCTTCTGCCTGTTCAATTTTTGCTGCAGATACAAAAGATGATGATATTTTTAAGAATCAAAAAATTGAAGACGGTGACTTTTATAAAATAGTTGTTGAACCTTCAAAAAAAGAAATAGAAAACGAAAATTCAGCCTTTTTTGAAAGTGTAAAACAGAAAAAACTTGAAATCCTGAAAAAAATCGAAAATGAAAAACAGAAATTAAATTCTTCAAAAGCCCAGCTTTTGTCTGCAAAAGAAAAAGCAAAGGCTGAATTAGAAAAGAATAAGGCGAATTTAAAGAATAATTCTACAAAGCAGACTGGTTCAGCAGATAAAGAAAGTGCTGCAGAAATTCAATCTGAAAAAACTGATGCAAATAATGAGTCGTTACAAAAAACTCAGGCAAACACTGCAGCAAAAGTTCAAAAGAAAAATACACAACAGATTGCGAAAGAAAATACTTTGACTGAAGCTGTCCGGAAAAAAAATCTGGAACAGCAGAAAACAAAAGCAGAAAATAAAACTGTAGAAGAAGCTGAAAAAGAAATGGATTCTACAATTGATAAACGTAAGAAATTTATTGATCTTGGAATGGAATATAAAGGCACAACTTATGTCTGGGGCGGAAAAACTCCAACACCTGGTTTTGATTGCTCCGGTTTGATTTCTTATACTGCAAAACTGAGCCTTGGAATTGATATAAAAGGAAATGCCCAGGATATCTATAATCAGACGTCTCCTGTTTCGTTGAATGAAGCGTTGCCGGGGGATCTTATATTTTTTAAGGGAGAATCGGATACCAGAATTACTCACGTCGGCATTTATCTGGGGAAAAATCCTGGAAAAAATGATTTTGGAAAACAGAATTTATTTTTAAATGCTGCAAGCGCAGGTCCCAGAACCGGAGTTATTATAAGCGGCTTAAACGAGAATTACTGGAAAAAAACATTTTACGGTTGCGGAAGAATTCTGCCTTCAATTTAAACTCTTCTTTTGTAATTTAACAGTGTAATTGCTCATTGTAAAACAAAGTATTATACTGTTAGAACTTATCCTGCCGGACTTTATGACATAACAGCTTCTTTTTTAGAAGTTTTTTGAATCCGGCGTTTTATTTATCAGATAAAAATCAAGAGGTATAAAATGGAACCGAAAAATGTTGGTGTTATTGGTGCAGGGGCCTGGGGCTCAGGACTTGCGCAGGCAATTGCGCGTGGTGGACACAAAGTTCAAATGTGGGCACGCGAGCAGGATGTAGTTGATGGCATCAATAATAATCACGAAAACAAAAGATATCTTCCTGGCTATCCTCTTTCAGAGAATATGACGGCTTCCTGTGACATTAAGGAAGTTGTAAGCGGCAAGGAATTTTTAATTCTTGCTTCTCCTTCTTTGTATCTTGCTTCTACTGCAAAGCAGCTGCTTGAAATTGACGACATAAAGCAGGGAAAAGTAACCATTGGTGTAATTACAAAAGGTTTTATTACTTCTGCAGAAGGTCCAAAACTAGTTCTCGAAACCCTCGAAAATATTCTTCCGCCATGCTATAAGGGACAGCTTGTTTACATTGCCGGTCCTTCTCATGCAGAAGAAGTTGCAATGGGCAAATTAACGGGCCTGATTGCAGCTTCTGAAAATGCAAAAAATTCAATCCGTTTCCGCGAACTTATGCATGTTCCAGGCCTTATGGTTTATTCTTCTCTGGATGTAATCGGGGTTCAGATTTGTGCTGCTGCAAAGAACGTTATTGCAATTGTTTACGGTGCACTCGACGCAATTGCTGAGCACTCAGACCAGTTTGGCGACAATACGGAATCTTTGCTCCTGGCTGCCGGTCTTAACGAGATTCAGACTCTTGGAATGGCAATGGGAGCAACTCATCCGGAAACATTTACTTCTATTGCCGGAGTTGGTGACCTTGATGTAACCTGCCGTTCAAAATATGGGCGCAACCGTCGTTTTGGTCAGGATATGATAAAAACTGACATGCTTGATAAATTCAAAGATCTCGACGATTTAATTGCAAGAATCGGGGAAATCGGATATTTGTCGGAAGGTGCCGTTGCGTGCAAATATGTTCACGAAATTGCTTCTAAACTTGGAATAAAGCTTTTGATTTGCGAAGGACTTTACAGAATCCTGAACAAAGAAACAAAGCCTGCTGATTTAATCAACAATCTTTTAACAACTGGAAAAATTGACTAAAAAAATCCCCCGGTAAATGCCGGGGTTTTTAATGGGAAAATAAAAAATGCTTGAAAAAATTACAAACACATTCAGTAACATTGTCCGCACAGTCAGCGGAAAATCTACAATTACAGAAAAGAATATTGAAGAAACTGTTGAACAGATAAAAATGGCTTTGCTCGAAGCCGACGTAAACCTGCGTGTAGTCCGCCGCTTTGTTAATGCAACAATCGAAGAAGCAAAGGGCGAAAAAGTTCTGCGCGCTGTTGACCCTGGTCAGCAGTTTGTAAAAATCATCTATGACCGCATTGTAAAAATGCTCGGCGATGAAAAGGTTGATTTACAGTTAAAAGGCCCGGATACGCAGTCAGTAATCCTTTTGCTTGGTTTGCAGGGTGCCGGTAAAACAACAGCTGCCCACAAACTTGCTGCCAGACTTGTAAAAGAAGGACGCAAACCTTTGCTGGTTGCCTGCGACCTTGTTCGTCCAGCTGCTGTTGAACAGTTAAGGACACTCGGTGAAAAAATCGGTGTAAGCGTTTATTTTGAAGAAGGTGCAAAAAATGCTGTAAAAGTTGCAGAAAATGCACTTTCGTTTGCAAAGAAAAATGGTTTTGATACTGTAATTGTCGATACTGCCGGCCGTCTCCAGATTGACGAAAGCATGATGGCAGAACTTGTTGACGTTAAAAAAGCCGTTGCTCCTCAGGAAGTTATCCTTGTTGCAGATGCAATGACAGGTCAGAATGCTGTTGATGTTGCAAAGTCTTTTGACGAACAGCTTGGACTTACGGGAGTAATCCTTACAAAATTTGACTCAGATGCCCGTGGTGGTGCAGCCCTTTCTTTAAAAACAATCACTGGAAAGCCGATTTTGTTTATTGGTACTGGTGAAAAAACTGAAGATTTTGAACCTTTCCATCCGGACAGAATTGCAAGCCGCATTCTTGGTATGGGTGACATTGTAAGTCTTGTAGAAAAAGCTCAGCAGACTGTTGATGAAGAGCAGGCTAAAAAATTGCAGGAAAAAATGGCCCGCAATGAATTTACGCTCAATGATATGCTTGATCAGTTTGAAAATGTTGGAAAAATGGGCAGCGTAAGTTCTCTGCTGGATATGATTCCGGGACTTGCAGGTCAGATTGACGAAAGTAAAATTGATCTTTCCGGAATGAAAAAACAGAAGGCAATTATCCAGGCAATGACACAGAAGGAACGCAACAATCATCTGATTATCGGACCAAGCCGCAGAAAAAGAATTGCAAAAGGAAGCGGAACGAGCGTTGCCGAAGTAAATAAACTTATTAAACAGTTTGAAAAAACAAAGCTGACAATGAAAAAACTTACTAAAAATCGTGGAATGCAGGCCAAACTTATGCAGGGAATGGCTGGCATGGGTGGAAACTTTCCAGGCGGATTCCCTGGATTTGGAAGATAGTTTTTTACTCGCGAACGAATAACAAAAACTCAGACGGTTAATCCTACGCCGGACACGCCGGCCTTCAGTCGACCGCAGCGAACGGAAAGTGAGCGAGGACGATGAGCGTTAGCGAAGCCAGAGTGGCCGGACGCGGGCGGTGGATGTCGTCCTGAAAAAAACTGGAGAATTATGGCTTTTTTTGTTTTTATTTTATTGTCTGCATTTTCTTTTTTTTACTTTGTTTTGATGCAGATTGCTTCTCCCGGAACTTTTTTAGGTACGATTTTCGGTTTTTCTGCCGTGTGGCTTTATGCAGGAATTTTCTTTGCTGTTTTAGCAGTTTTACAGAAGAAAAAACTTTTATTTTCCTTTATAAAAAAGGTCAGACCTTCTGTAAAAATTGCAGTTTGCAGCTGCGCCGGCGTTTTAATTTTGATTTTTGGCGTAAATTTATTTTTTATCTGTAATCCACGTCTTGCCAGCGGAAGCGAAGACGTAAAATATGTAATCGTTCTTGGGGGCGGAATTACAAAAGACGCACAATTGACTGCTTCCGTGCAAAAACGCGTAAAAACTGCCGCAGAATATTTAAAAAAACACGGAGCGGCTCTTGCCGTTGTAAGTGGCGGAAAAGGAAAATTTTCTCCCTGCCCGGAATCTGACGTGTTAAAACCTGCTCTTGTGTCTTACGGAATCGAAGAATCAAAGATTCTCGCAGAAAACAGGGCAAAAGACACAATAGAAAACTTTTTATTCAGCGTAAAATTGATTTGCGAACACGAAAACGTAAGCATAGCTGATGTTTTAAATGCAAATGTAGCCGTTGTTACGAGTGATTTTCACCTTGCAAGGGCTGAACGGCTTGCAAAAAGAATGGGTTTTAAAAATGTTTATGGAGTTGCTTCAAAAACTCCTTTGATTTTTGTTTTAAACTCTTATGCGCGCGAAATCTGCTGCTACATAAAACTTAATTTAAGAATTTTACTTACAGGCAGACCTCAAAACTTGCAGGAAATCTGATGTTTGCAGACGAATATCATAAAATTTTATGTAAGGATTTTCCTTCGTGGCTTAAGTCGTTTCTGGAACTTCCGCTTTTGACAAGGCTTAAAGGTGTTGGGCTTTTGTGCGGAACTGACTGGACTCCTTTGTATTCAAATGCTTTTTATTACAGCCGCTTTGACCACAGCAGGGGAACCGCCCTTATTGCCTGGAATTTTACTCACGACAAAAAACAGACACTTGCAGCTCTTTTTCATGACATTTCTACAGGTGTTTTTAGTCACGTAAACGATTTTAGAAAAGGCGATGCCTTAAAGCAGGAAGCAAGCGAAAAAGAAACTTTTAATGTTCTTGCAGGCGACAAAGAACTTTCTGCCCTGTTAAAAAAAGAAAAAATCGAATTAGAAGAAATTGCCGATTACCACATTTACCCGCTCTGCGACAATGAAATTCCTCACTTAAGTGCTGACCGCCTTGAATACATGTTTCCGAGTAATATGGCTCTCTGTAATTTAATTACCGGACATGTCTGGACCTTAGACGAAGTAAAACTGATGTACGAAAATATCTGTGTCCTGCAGAATGAAGACGGCACAGATGAACTTGCCTTTACAAATCCTGAACTAGCCGGGCTTTACACAGAAGGCTTCTGCGACTGTTCTCTTGTTCTGCAGAAAAACGAAAACAAACTTGCACTTAATATGCTCGGAAAAATCGTAAATCTTGCAGTAACAGAAAATCTTATTACGGAGCAGGACTGCATGACTTTAAGCGAAGCGCAGATTATAAAAATATTTGACGATTTTGCTGAAAAAACTGATTCCTACCTTGCTTCGCTCATAAAAAAATGGCGGACAATGACCGAAATTGAACGTTTTAATGCAGAACCGGCGGGTAATTATTATTCAGTTTGTCTGGAAGTAAAAAAACGTTACATAAATCCTCTTGTTAAAACGGCTTTCGGCCCTGAGCGTATTTATAATTTGAGTCCTCGTGCAAAAAAAATAATCGAAAGTTTTTTGTCTTATAAAGACTGTAAGTTTGGAGCTGTAAAGCTTATTTAAACTTTGGAGCGTAATTACTTCCCGCGTCCTGCTTTCCACGGTTTTATTGTTCTGCCATTCTGTCAGAACAACGCCTGCGGCGCCGTTACAATCAGGGCTATTTTGCAAAGAAAAAATGTTCAATCTGCTTTTCGCGCCTTTCTAACTGATTCGTTCGCTTTTTACTCTTAAATAGATAGTTAAAAGTCGAGTTATTTTATGGAAAATGTCAGATAGCCGTAGCCGGGGTTCTCTCCCAAAACGCACATTGCGCTTATCGCAACCGTGCGGCTTTGGGAAGGTTCCCGGCGAGAGGCTATTTGAATTCTTGTTTTATTGAACTTGACTTTTGATTTACTAAAAATCGCATCTCTTGAGAATGACTTTGTTTTCAGTTACAATTTTAAACATGGGTGGAAAAACTGAGACTTCAAACGTGCAGGGTGCTGCAAAAACAGAAAAAAAAACAAAAGAAACTAAAAAAACAGAATCTGTAAAAAAAACTCCTGCAAAAAAAACAACGGCAACATCAAAAACAAAGATAACGACAAAAACTAAAAAGCCTGTAGCCGGAATTGACGAAAACGGAACTTTCCGTGCCTGGGATAATGCAAAAACAAAGGCTGCACCTAAAAAAACAGAAGAAAAGGCAAGCGTAAAGCGCGGAATTTCTGTAGAACAGACCGCAAAAGCTCTCGCAGCTGCAAAGGCAGCCGATCCTTCGTTAAAAAATACCGGCAAAAAACTTGCTTCTTACGACGATTCACAGATTAAGCATCTCGATGCTCTCGAACATATCCGTCTGCGTTCAGGAATGTACATTGGCCGTCTCGGCGACGGTTCAAACCAGAACGACGGAATTTATGTTCTTTTAAAGGAAGTTATCGACAATTCAATAGACGAATTTATCGTTGGTTTTGGAAACAGAATCGACATTCAGATTGCAGACAACCGTGTAAAGGTCAGAGACTATGGACGCGGAATTCCGCTCGGAAAAGTCGTTGAATGTGTAAGCCAGATAAATACAGGCGCAAAATACAACGATGACGTTTTTCAGTTTTCTGTCGGCATGAACGGTGTCGGTACAAAGGCTGTAAATGCACTTTCTTCGTATTTTAAAGTCATTGCAATCCGCGACGGCTACGCGACAGAAGCAGTTTTTGAACAGGGAAAGTTAATTTCAGAAAAAAATACCATAAAACTTGCAAAACCTGCAAAAAACGGAACTTATTTTGAATTTGTTCCAGATGAAGCAATTTTCGGCAAATACAGTTTCAATATGGAATTTGTCGAAAAACGTCTGTGGAATTATGCATATCTTAATACCGGACTTACGCTTTATCTTAACGGTCAGCCTTTTAAGAGCGAAAACGGACTTTTAGACCTTCTTCAAAAAGAAATCGAAAGCGAAGCAATTTATTCAATCGGCTCTTATACAGGAGCTCATCTTCAGTTTGCTTTTACGCACACAAACGGTTACGGCGAAAATTATTTTTCTTTTGTAAACGGTCAGTATACAAGCGACGGTGGAACTCATTTAACGGCCTTTAAAGAAGGTTTTATAAAAGGTGTAAATGAATTTTTCCAGGAAAACTACAAATCAGAAGACATTCGCGAAGGGATTACAGCTGCCGTTCTTGTAAGGGTAAAAGATCCTGTTTTTGAAAGTCAGACAAAAAACAAACTTGGCAATACGGATATCCGCCAGTGGATTGTAAGCGAAGTTCAGTCCGGGCTTGATGACTGGCTGCACAAAAATCCAAAGGCTGCAGAAATGCTTCAGAAAAAGATTGAAGCAAACGAAAAACTCAGAACGGAACTGAGTGCCGTAAAAAAAGAGGCAAAAGAAGCTGCAAAAAAGGTGAGTATCCGCATTCCAAAACTCGACGACTGCCGTTTCCACATTCAGGACGGACAGAAAGGCGAAAATTCAATGATTTTTATTACGGAAGGAAATTCCGCATCTGGTGTAATGACGCACAGCCGCGATGCAAATTTTCAGGCAATTTTTTCTTTGCGTGGTAAACCGGAAAACATGTACGGCAAAAAGCAGACGGACATTTATAAAAACGATGAACTTTTTCAGCTTATGCGTGCTCTTGGAATTGAAAATTCTGTGGAAGATCTTCGTTATTCAAAAATCGTAATTGCAACCGATGCCGATAACGACGGTTTCCATATCAGGAATCTTGTACTTACGTTCTTCCTTGGTTATTTTGAAGAACTTGTAACGAGCGGACGTGTGTGGATTCTGGAAACTCCTCTTTTTCGTGTCCGCACAAAAAAAGAAAACCTTTACTGTTACAGCGAAGAAGAACGCGACAAGGCTCAGGCAAAGCTTGGCAAAAACTGCGAAACAAGCCGTTTTAAAGGACTTGGAGAAATCAACCCTGGAGAATTTAAGCAGTTTATTGACCCGAAAACAATGCATTTAACCCCGGTTGAAGTAAGCCAGCTAAAGATTATTCCTCAACTTCTTGCTTTTTATATGGGAAAAAATACTCCTGAGCGCCGTTCGTTTATTGAACAGCATCTTTTGAGCAATGCGGAAATCGATGTTTAATCGGCTGCAAAAAAATCAATTTTTTAGACTTTTGTTTTAAGGGAAAAAATGGCTTTTGTAAAAAACTTATTCGACAAGAATTTTATTGAATACGCTTCTTATGTAATCCGTGATCGTGCAATTCCGGATCTCGAAGACGGACTAAAACCTGTTCAGCGCAGAATCATGCACACGCTTTTTGAAGTTGACGACGGATATTTTCAGAAAGTTAGTTTTGTTGTCGGACGCACAATGAAATATCATCCGCATGGGGATGCTTCAATTTATGGTGCGCTTGTAAATCTTGCAAATAAAGAAATTTTCATAGAAAAACAGGGAAACTTTGGAAACAAATTTACAGGCGACGGTCCTTCTGCAGGTCGTTATATTGAATGTAGAATTCATCCTTTAGCAAAGGATTTTTTAGTTACAAATCCAAATATTACTCATTACGTTCCAAATTACGATGGACGCGATAAAGAACCAGAAGTTTATCGTGCAAAAATTCCTCTTACTCTGATTATGGGCGCAGAAGGAATTGCTGTCGGAATGAGTACAAAAATTCTTCCTTACAATTTAAAGGAAGTAATTGATGCAGAAATAAAATGTTTAAAAGGTGAAAAATTCAAAATCTATCCGGATGCTTTAACCGGTGGATTGATTGATGTTTCTAATTACAACGACGGCAACGGAAAAATCATTACCCGTGCAAAATTTGATGTAAGCGATGAGAAAAAAATCGTTATTACGGAACTTCCTGTTGATACAAACGCAAAGGATCTTTTGCAGTCAATCGACAATGCCTATCGCGCAGGAAAAATAAAAATCAGTTCTGTAGACAATTTTACGACGGATCACTGCTGTATCGAAATAAAACTTCCGCGTGGGGTTTATACAAAGGACGTAATTGACAGTCTTTACGCGTACACGGATTGTGAAAAAACAATTGCCTGCCAGATGCTCGTAATTAAAGACAATATGCCGGTTGCAATGACAGCAACTCAAATAATAAAATTCTACGCAGAAAAGTTAACCGGCATAATTAAGGATGAGCTTGAATACGAACGCGGAACTTTAATGGACAAGCTCCATGTCCGCACCCTCGAGCGCATTTTTATTGAAGAGAGAATTTATAAATCAATCGAAACAAAAAAAACTCAGGAAGATGTCGTAAAGGCTGTATTTAAAGGTTTTGAACCGTTTAAGGCTGAACTTGTACGCGAAATTTCTGACGATGATGTAGAACATCTGCTTCAAATTCCAATCCGCAGAATTTCTCTTTATGATATTAACAAAAACCGTGAAGAAGTTGCTGCAATAAATGCACGCTTAAAGGAAATTGCAAAATTATTAAAAAATCTTACGGGCTGTGCAATTGACTATCTTGGCGGAATGCTCGAAAAATTCAAAAAGCTTTCTCCGGAAATGCTCAAAAGAAAGACTACGGTTACAAGTTTTTCTGCAGTTGATGTAAAAGCTGTTGCAAAGTCGGATTTAAGCCTGCGTTATGACGAAAAAGGTTACCTTGGAACAAATGTTTCCGGCGGACAGGAAATTAAAAAAGTTTCGCCTTATGACAGAATCCTCGTAATGCGCAGAAACGGAATGTTCAGCGTCTGCGATGTTCCTCAAAAAATGTTTGTTGATAAGGGAATGTGGTTCTGCGAACTTGCAGAAAAAGAAAAAATAAATGCTGTTTTGTTTACCGTAATTTTCAGGGATCCAAAAACAAAGTATTGTTTTATAAAACGTACGAGAATCGTAAGCTGGATTATGAACCGCGACTATTTTATTGCTCCAGACGGAATGGAAGTTCTGCACGTTGACACCCGCGAAAAATTTACATTTACTCTGAATTACGAAAAAAAGCCGAGGGTAAAAGTTTTGCAGGAAGAATTTAAAGCCCAGAATTATGAAGAAAAGGGCCTTAAAACACTTGGAATCCGCTTGAGCACAAAAGAAGTAGAATCCGTAAAAGTTGACGGTTTACAGATGGAACTTTTTAAGTAAATTTAGTTTAAGGAATAAGAAAAATTGAAAAATAAGGAATTAATAAAAAATCTGACGCCAGTTGCAAAGAAAAACCTTGGAAAAACGTTTTTTACGCTTTTTGTAATGGTAATTTTAGAGTCAATCTGTTCTGCACTTGTAATTTTTTCTTCATACCTTTTTTCTTCGCAAAAAATCCTGACTTATCTTGCAATGTTTGCAGGCGTTTTTCTGTGGTTTTTAGTGCTAATCGGTTTTGCAATAATGCTTTTGCGTATGGCAAGAGAAAAATATGTAACTCTTGGCTATCTTTTTTATGGATTCAGGCGGATTAAACTTTTTGCTCCAGTTGCGCTTTTACATACAGTGCTTACTGCTTTTTCTGCCGGAGTTGCTGCAGCAATTCTTTTTGCTTTAAGAAAAACTCAGTCGCCTGTTTTAAGTTTTTTAACACAGCACTGGGGAGAAAATTCAATTTTAATTGCAACGATTATTTTAAGCGCTGTTCTTTTTTTGATTTTTCAGTTTCCGCAGATTTTTCTGGCATTTTTAAGATACGATAATTCAGAAAAGTCAGTTTTTACGCTTGCTTTTATGAGCTTTAAGTTCTGCGTAAAAAAACTTTTTAAGCTTCTGGGCTTTATCTTTATGGCTGGCGGAAGAAATCTTTTTCTTGCAGTTTTTTATTTTGCAGTTACGCTTACTCTTTCTGGAGAAGACAAGGGCACTTTAGTTCAGGCACTTTTGTTTTTATTTGACTTTTTATATTTTGTAAATATTTATAAAGCTGTTTCTTTAATGGCACTTTCTCTGCCTGTTTTTTATGAAGATGTTACAGAAGGTTTGTAATTGAAAATTCCTGTAAAAACTGCTTCTTTTGAAATTGTAATAAAAGGTTCAAGATTTTTGGGAGAATCTTTTATTTTGAATGATCAGGGCGAAGTCCGTTCAATCTTAAAAGAACAGAAGCAAAAATATGCAGATTCAACTCATGTTTGCCACGCTTTTATATTCGGAAAAAATGCAGAAATTATGGGCATGAGCGACGATGGCGAACCGGGCGGAACTGCCGGCAGACCAATGCTCGATGTTTTAAAGGGAAGCGGTGCTACAAATCTCCTTGTTACAGTGACCAGATGGTTTGGCGGAACCTTACTTGGAACCGGCGGACTTGTGCATGCTTACAAGGACTGTGCAAAAGCAGTAATTGAACAGACTGAATTTGAAGAATTTATCGAGAAAAGTTCATTTTATTTTATTGCAGATTATCAAACCTACCAGATTGTAAAAAAGACTGAAGAAAAGTTTACTCTTTATGATTTAAGAGAAGAATTTGGTGAAGGCATAAGGGTGAATGGAAAAATTGCACAGAACTGTGCTGAGCAATTTAAGGATTCAATTTTTGATTCAACTAACGGAAAAGTTCAGGTCGTTGTTGAATAGCTGCAGACAGGCCGTTAAACTGCTGATTTTTTGCTGTAAAGGCTGTTTCTTTACCTTTGCTTTTTAGAATTTGGGTTTGACGATAAAACAATTCAATTTTATAATGCTTGTTATATTTTTTAATTATGAAATTTGAGTTACCCATGAGTTTTTTGAGAACTTAAATTCAGGAGTTTAAAATGAAAAAAATTGCTGGTGTTGTTGCTGCCTCTTTAATGGCTGCTCTTGCGCTTTCTGGCTGTTCAAAAAAGGCAGAAAAATCTGATTCAAAACTTAAGATTGGTATTATTCAGCTGATTGAACATCCGGCTTTGGACAATGCATGCCGTGGTTTTATTGATGCTCTTGCAGAAGCCGGTTATGTTGATGGTCAGAACATTAAAATTGACATGCACAATGCTCAGGGCGATCAGGGAAACTGCGTTACAATTTCTAATAAACTTGTAAACGATAAAGATGATTTGATTTTTGCAATTGCAACTCCTGCTGCTCAGGCTGTTGCAAACCTTACAAAAGATATTCCGATTTTGATTTCTGCAGTTACAGATCCAGAATCTGCAAAACTCGTTCAGTCTAATGCAAAACCTGGAACAAACGTAACCGGAACTTCTGACCTTACTCCTGTTGCTCAGCAGATTGGTCTTTTAAAGAAAATCCTTCCGAATGCAAAAACAGTTGGCCTTATGTACTGCTCAAGCGAACAGAATTCAATCTTCCAGATTAATCTTGCAAAAGAAGCATGCAAGGCTGAAGGCCTTAACTTTGTAGAAGGTTCTGTTTCTAATTCAAACGAAATTCAGCAGGTAACACAGAGCCTTGTTGGTAAAGTTGACGCAATTTACATTCCTACAGACAACATGCTTGCAGCTGGTATGGCAAATGTTGCAATGGTTGCAAATCAGGCAAAAATTCCTACAGTTGTAGGCGAAAACGGAATGGTTATTTCCGGCGGATTGTGCACATACGGTGTAAATTATTATGAACTTGGAAAACAGACTGGTGCTATGGCAGTAGATATCCTTAAGAATGGTGCAAAGCCAGCAGACATGCCGATTCAGTACCTCGAAAAATGCGATTTCTCTAAAAATTCAGATACAGAAAAAGCATTAGGAATAACACTTCCAGAAAACCTCTAATAAAATTAGAATAAGGGCAATGAAACGAATACTCATTGCCCTTTTTTTTATTGTTTTTTCTACTTCTGTTTTTTGCCGCGAATTTAAAAAAACAGCTTCTCCTTTAAAATCTTCCTACGTTGCCTGTGTTGCCCCTTACGATTTTGGCGGCTGCATAGAAAAAATTGTCATAAATGCCGGCCGCGAAATTTTAGAAACGGATGTCTGTGCAGATGATTTTGACATAAAACTTTGTTTTTCTTCTTCAAAAGAGGAAGGGCATGGACTTTATGTTGTCCGCGCTCATAAAAAAGCAAAAGAAGCCTATCTTTCTGATTCTTTAGGTTTACCTTCGGTTGCAAAAGTGAGTTCTTATATTACGTTAAAACTTTTTTGCACTCCAGACGACTATTTAAGTCCTTTTGATCAGATTCCAATTATCGATGATGGAAAATTCAATAAATTAAAAATAGAAAATTCAAAATTGAATCTTTCTATCACTGACCGCACAGAACTTGTCTGTCCGGATGCAAGTGTTTTTACCTGCGGTACTTATGATTTTGAAGACGGAGCGGAAAAAATCCAGATGGAATACGCTCAGTTTGTGCCGCAAAGTCAAAAAAAAGAAAAAATTCCTCTGATTGTTTTTTTTCATGGAATAAGTGAATCCGGAACGGACATTTTAAAGCCTTTGTATTCAATTAAAACTACAGCTTTAACAAAAAAACAGATTCAGTCACACTTTGGAAGCAGTGGAGCTGCCGTTTTGCTGCCTCAATGTCCAACCGGCTGGCTTGAAATTACGGATTTGGACCCTTTTGGAAACCGCCTGTGGGTTGTTGCTGATATTAAAAAGCCGTTACGCAGGGCTTCAAAAGCAATAAACGATTTTTTGTCTAAAAAACTTGATCTAAAAACAGTAAATGTTTCAGAAAAAACTCCTGTTTCGTATTATACGCTTGCCGTAAAAAGTCTGATTGACGATTTTATAAAACAAAATCCGCAGATCGACACTTCAAGAATTTACGTTGGTGGCTGTTCTGCCGGTGGTTTTATGACATTGAATATGATAATTCAATATCCAGACTTTTTTGCAGCTGCTTTTCCTGTTTGCGAAGCCTTTCCTGACGAAAGAATCAGCGATGATGATATAAAAAAACTTGCAGAAAAACCGATATGGTTTACGGTTTCGTTAAATGACCAGACGATAAAACCAGAAAAAAATACTCTTATGACAGTTGAACGGTTAAAGAATGCCGGAGCAAAAAACATTCATTCAAAATATTTTGTAAGCGTACAGGATACGAGCGGAAAATTTAAGAATGAACAGAATGAACCGTGGGAATACGACGGGCACAGTTCCTGGATTTATCTTTTTAATGACGAAATTTCTGACGGTGAATTAAACCTTTTTGACTGGCTCTCCAGGCAGCGTAATGGAAATTAAGGCACCACCGTTTTTGGCATTTTCTGCCGTAATTTCGCCGTTAAGACTGTTGATTATTGCTTTTGCAATGCTTAATCCTAACCCGCTTCCGCCGGCTGAACGGTTGTGGCTTGAATCTCCTCTGTAAAAACGTTCAAAAATGTGTGGAAGAATTTCTTTTTCAAAACCTGGTCCGTTATCACAGACTTCAATTCTTGTAAAATTCTTATTTTGAATGTACTTTAATTCAATTACCGGATTTTCTGGAATAAATTTGTTGCTGTTGGAAATAAGGGCAACAAAGACCTGGTGCAGAAGTTCTGCATCCGTAAAAACAGTTGTACTGGCGTGTTCGTCATAAATAATTTTAAGATTTTTATTGAGGGAACTGAATTCTTCGCTGAGACGGGCAAAAAGTTTTGTAAGGTCAACTTCCTGACAGTCTGGAACGATTTTTCCGCTTTCAAGTTTGCTCAATTGCAGCAGGTTTGAAATTATCGAATCCATTGAATGAGTTTCCTGCAGAATCGTGTTAATGCTTTTGTCGAGCTGAGCACTGTCATTTTTGCCCCATCGCCTTAAAAGATTTGCCTGACCCAAAATTACTGCAACCGGAGTTTTTAATTCGTGGCTGACATTGCTCGTAAAACTTCGTTCACGGTCAAAATCGGATTTTAACCGTGAAAAGAGATTGTTAAAAGTTTGTGCAAGATTATCAAGTTCATCTTTCTGGCCGGTTTCCGGCAGACGCTGATCGAGGTTTGTTGAACTGATTGTTGCAGCCTTGTCTGTTATTTCAACAACGGGGCGGATCGTCTGTTTTACAAAGAGGCGGCATAAAAAAAATGAAATTATAAGGACTGGAATTGCGGCAATTCCAATAAACAAAAGAATTTCGTAAATAAATTTGTTTCCAGGATCGTTGTTTGCTTTTTGTGCAACCTGAATTGTAAAAATCCGTCCGTCGCGCATGTGACAATTTGTTGTCAGATAAAGAATATTCAAAGATTCTCCGTCGGAACTTTTTTTTGTAGAAAAATGAACTGTTTTTCCTTTTGTGTCCGGCAGTTTTCCTGCAAAATTGTTCTGCTGTCTGAAGATTTCCCCTGATTTTGTGTCATAAATTAAGTAAGAAATAAAAAAAGGAACGTCTTTTAATTTTTTATCGATAAATGCAGGACTTCCAGACGTAATGG